>JAHEIW010000029.1 GCA_024639185.1 Deltaproteobacteria bacterium
CCGTCAAAGGTCTGGTTGAGAGCATCCGACAAGGCTGCGACCTCACCGGGAAAATGCCCGCGCAGCGTTGAATCACTGCGGCTGATGACCACAAATCCACGCTGGGTCTGTGCGGCTGCTGCTAGAAGATTGCATCCGATTTCGGCATTGATTTTTTGAGCGTCCGGCAGGGTCAGGCTTCTGGAATTGGTCAGGATATAAAATGCGGGCAGGTCATTTTGAAGCTCGGCCGCCAGTTGGTTTACCGTCCAATCGGTGAGCACGGGCAGGTTGTGGACCGTCTGGGTGCCGGTGGGATCATCATCCAATACCACTACCTTGCGGCCATCGGTTTTGATCTGTTTTTGAATGGCCGGTCTCAGATCCTGCGGCCATTCCGGCGGCAGGCTGCTGAGCAGCTGATTTTTAGGGATGCGATGGTCGTCCAAAATAACCTAGTATCGTGTCCCGGAGAAATGTTATTAAAAATCGTTAGGTATATTTTAGGACACGAACTTACTACAGTTGAAATCTAATCCTCATATGTTGGAATATTCAATGCCTCGGCGTTGATGATGCTCGGTGCCGCCTGCGGCGACTTGCCTTGCAAAAATACCGAAATGTCAGGCCGCTGCCAGGCCGGATAACCCTGTAAAATAGCGGCTACGTTGCTGGCGGCCAGAGTGGCCATACCCTGGCGGGTCCAGCTGGTGGCGGAAGCAATGTGCGGCACGATAACAACATTGTCCAGTGTCACCAGCCCCGGTTTCATTTCGGGCTCGTCTTCAAAAACATCCAGCCCGGCTTTAAAATCCGGATGTTTCTGGCAGTGTGCCACCAGCGCGGCTTCGTCGATGACCGGTCCGCGGCTGGTGTTGACGATGATGGCATCTGCTTTCATCAGCGCCAGTCGTTCAGCATTGATCAGGTGGTGGGTGCTGTCATCTAAAATGGTATGGATGCTGACGCAGTCGGCTTTCCGCAACAATTCTTCGATGGTTTCCGCGCGCTTACAAGATACCGGCGCCCGGCCCTGGGATTCTAAAAATTTGCTGTAGTTGGCCACATGCGCTTCCAGGGCTTCATTTTGATACGGATCATAATAGATCAGATTCATCTTGTGGCCTTCGACCATCATGTGGGCATAGGCGGCTCCGATGCGGCCGGCGCCGATAACCCCCACCGACTTACGCCACAGCAGATTGCCCATAAACAAGGAGGGCAGCCAGCCTTTGTATTGGCCTTGTCTTAAAAAGCGCTCAGCTGCACCCACACGGCGGGCAGCCGCAAAGGTCAATGCGACCGCCATCTGGGCCGTGGTTTCGGTCAACACTCCCGGGGTGTTACCCACCGGGATCCCGTGCCGGGTGGCGGCATCCACGTCTACATTGTTAAAGCCCACGGCATAATTGCTGTAGGCGGTGCCACCGGCGGCTTTAAGGGCGGCGTACAGGTCCTCGCCCCAGGGCTCGGTCAGCTGACCGATGGCCCCATCACACCGGTCGCCCATGGCTGCGATAATCTCTTTGCTGCTGAGCACATCGGGTGAAGTGCAAATTTCAATTTTGCAATCAGCAGCCGTCAGAATGTTAAGCCAGCGCTCACCGGGCAGGTCCTTGGTGACGATCACACGTTTGCTTCCTGAAGGGTTATGGGTCCGCCATTCTTTTGCGCCCATGTTGACTTCCTCCTTAAAGATCAGATTGTCAATGCTTTCGACCACAGACAATTTAGCAATCAAAGTGGATTAATGCAACTGCCACTGTTATATTGTTCACCGCAAAGACGCAGAGGCCGCAAAGGGTATGCTTCTTATTTCTTTTCGGTGAGACCACGCCCGCCTCGCCTTGCTCGCATGGCGGGCGGGGGCCGAAAAGAAATAAACCCGAGCCCTCCGGGCAGGTTCAACGTTTTTATTGCCCGTTTACAGTACAGAGATTTGGTTACCATTGTTGGGAGCTATTGTGTTTAATAAATTTACCGCGTAGCGGTTGAGGATTTTCATTTGGCGTCCTCTCAGCGCCAAATGAAAAAATGAATAACTCTCTGCGAACTCTGCGTCTCTGCGGTAAAAAAATCTCTTATTTCACGCTTTGAGCACAGCGGGCGGTATAAAAAATTTAAAGGTGAAAATTCATGCGAAAGAATGAGTCGAAACTTCGCATAATATTCATGCTAAAATTTACGATGAATGACCTCTTCGACAGCCACTTCAATGTGATTGGCAGATAGTCCATATTTTTCGAGCAAGTCTAAATAGGGGCCGGACTCGGCAAAGGTATCGCGCACCCCGATGCGTTTCATCGGAATGGGATTGTTTTCAACCAGGACCTCGGCCACCGCACTGCCCAACCCCCCATAGAAGACGTTGTTTTCAGCGGTCACAATGGCACCCGTCTCGCTGGCGGCGGTTAGCACAGCCTCCTCGTCCAGGGGCTTAAGCGTGTGGCAATCGATCACGCGGACATCACGCCCTTTGCGGGCCAAATGCTCAGCGGCAATCAGCGCCTGCACAACCAGGTCGCGATTGGCAATAATGGTCGCATCACTGCCATCGCGCACCGTAACGGCCTTGCCGATTTCAAAGGGATAGTTGAGGTCAAAGATGGCCGGCACCGGATCCCGCGTAAAACTCAGGTAAACCGGGCCTTCATAATCCGCAGCCGCCCATACGGCCAGTTTGGTGGTGGCCGGATCGGCCGGTGCGATGATGGTTGAATTGGCAATCGAGCGGATGATGGACAGGTCTTCCTGCCCCTGGTGGGTGACGCCGTCGGGCCCCGGTGTGATGCCGCCGTGGCTGGCGGCGATTTTAACATTCAGTTTGGGGTAGTGAATGCTGTTGCGCACCATATCCAGTGCCCGCATGCTGGCAAATACAGCATAGGTTGTGGCATAGGGAATCAGACCGGTGGTCGCCATCCCGGCGGCAGCTGCCATCATGTTTTGCTCGGCGATGCCGAAGTTAAACGAGCGATCCGGGAACTTATCGGCAAACTGGTTGGTCCCAATTGACTTGGACACATCCGCATCGAGTACCACGACTTTGGGATTTTTTTCACCCAGCTCCAGCATGGCCTCGGCGTAGGCATAGCGTGTCGGCTGCTGGTCGGTTTTTGAAAATGTTTCATCGGATTCCAGTCGCTCTATGATTTGTGGGCTAAGATAATGATATTGATTGATGGTCACGTTTGTTACCTCCTGAGCTCTTTGAAGGCCTGATCGGCCTCTTCCTGGCAGGGTGCCTTGCCGTGCCATTCGCATACATTCTCCATATAGGACACCCCTTTGCCTTTGACCGTATTGGCCACGATAATGGTGGGCGCCCCCTGGTGGGATTTGGCTTCCTCCAGCGCCTGTACCACCTGCGCCATATCATGGCCGTCGATGTCGATCACGTTCCAGCCAAAGGCCTGCCATTTATCCGCAACCGGATCAATGGGCATAATATCATCCACGCTGTAGTCATTTTGCAGGTGGTTGTAGTCTAATATAGCGGTCAGATTATCCAGCTTGAAGTTGGGAGCGGCCATGGCGGCCTCCCAGATAGATCCTTCCTGGGACTCGCCGTCGCCGATAACCACAAAGACGTGATAATCCTTTTTCTGCAGCTTGGCGCTCAGCGCCATGCCCAGCCCGGCGGACAGGCCATGGCCCAAAGAGCCGGCGGTCATATCGATACCAGGGGTTTTGTTCATGTCCGGATGGCCCTGCAGGATGCTGCCCATCTGGCGCAGGGTTTTTAGATGCGATTTGTCATAATAGCCGCGCTCGGCCAGGGCCGCATACCAGACCGGACAGGCATGGCCTTTTGAAAGAATAAAGCGATCGCGGTCCGGCCAGTCCGGATTTTCAGGATCGATGCGCATCACGCGGAAGTAAAGCGCTGTGACCACATCGGTGGCTGAAAGCGAGCCGCCCGGATGGCCGGCCGCTGCGGTGCAGATCATATCGATAATGTCACAGCGAATGATCACCGCCATTTTCTCAAGTTCTTCAACACTCATAGGTTCTGACGACATTTTGATCTAAACTCCTTTGCTTTTATTTTAACGAAAAGATGTTGGCCTCAATAAATTTCCATGTTTGTAAATAATTGCCACCGGCAATCAACCCCTCAAATTCGTCCAGGTCGATTTGTCCCAGCAGATTCCAGATTTTGTTGGACAAGCGGCTGTTGGCTTCAAAGGTGCCTTTGATATCCCAGCGGGTCGGTGAGGTGTCTGAGGTCAGGTAATCATTGTAGCCATATTTTTTCAGGTAATAGAGAAATTCGACATATTCCAGAAAATGCTTGGTCCCGCAGAAATAGTCCCAATCCCAGCGACCGTCGTTGTCGTTGACGTGGATGTAATATCGGTAAGGGCTATTGGCCAGAAGTGATACCGCTTCGGCCGGATTTTCATTACCATACATGGAATGCCCGAAATCCAGTGTGACTCCCATGTCTTTGCATTGAATATCGTTGAGCAGACACAGTGTTTTAGCGGCATTGTCAACAAAGCAACGGCCGCGGGTTTCACTGGGTTTATATTCGATGCACAGCGGTATCTCGGTTTTGTGTTGGCCGGCTTCGCCAAAGGTTTCAATTAAGTACTTCCAGGTGGTGGCGTAATCATACTGAAAAGAAAACTCGTATCCATCCCCCAGCGGGCAGCAGGTCACCTTGTCAGCGCCGATTGCGGCGGCAAAGTCTTTGGCTTCTTTGATAAAGCGCACGGCTTTGTCACGCACACCTTTGTCATGGGAGGTCAGACCGCCGTTGCGAAACTCAGGCTCGGCCTTAACATTCACATTTACGGCGGCGACATTGAGACCGTGTTTGTCTAAAATTTCCTTGGTGGTCTTGGGGTCGCTGACTTCGTAGGGATAAACGATCTCCACGCCGTCATAGCCCTCGATCTGGGTCATGAGCTTGAACTTTTGATCCAGATCCAGGAGTTTGTTATATTCATGAAAGCGGTCTTTGGTCTGCGACAAAAACCCGGTGATAATACCCATCTTTAACATCAGATCCTCCTTGGCAGGACACCTGTCCGGCATTCAAAAAGTGTAAAATATAGTATGAAGGTGCGACAACCATCAGCGCATCATCCCTCCTCAGGGCCATCGATATCAAAGTCGGCCTCACATGATTTGCGGCGAAATACTTTATCCATCAGTTTATTCTTAAAATTGCGGTAAGCCGGAAACTGGCTGACCACGGTCCAGACAATGACCAGAAAAAGGATCAGCGATACCGGCCGGGTAAAAACCGGCAAAAAACTGCCCTGGGAGACCATCAGCGCCCGTCTGAGGTTCTCGTCGGCCATAGGTCCCAGGATCACGCCGATGACCAGCGGGGCAATGGGATAACCCATTTCGATCAGAAAATAGCTGATAATTCCCACCGGCAGCATCAAATACAGATTCCAGATATTGAGTCCCAGCGAGTAAGAGCCGATGATGCACAAAATTCCGATAATGGGCATAAAAAGCTGGACCGGTATACGCAACACTTTAACGACCTGTTTGGCCAGCAGCATGCCCACAACCCACATGCTTAATGAGGCCAGCAGCAGGATGGCCGCCACCTCCATAATAAAGGTGGGGTGCTCGAAGGTAATCATGGGCCCGGGTGTGACCCCATGCAGCATCAAAGCGCCGAGCAGCATGGCAGCCGGCGGACTTCCCGGAATGCCCAGATTGAGCAGGGGGATCATGGCACCGCCCACACAGGCATTGTTGGCCACCTCGGTGGACAAAACAGCGGTAATTTCGCCTTTGCCGAAACGCTCGGGGTGCTTGGAGGTGTTCTTGGCCGTGCCGTAGGATACCCAGGCGGCGATGTCTTCGCCAATACCGGGCACCGATCCGATACCCACCCCGATCAGGGCCGAGCGGATAATTCTGGGGATATTTCTGACAATCGTCCCGAACTCGGGCAGGATACGCTGAAACTTCTGGGTCTCGCCGATCTGGAAACGATCTTTCAAGACCTGAATAATCTGCGGAATTCCAAAGGCACCGATCAGCACCGGCACCACTTCAACGCCGCTATCCAGCTCGGCGATGCCGAAGGTATACCGCGGGAAGAACTGCAGCTGATCTCGACCGACACAGGCCAAAAAAAGTCCCAGAAAGCCTGCTATCCAGCCCTTGATGACCAGATCCGGACTGGTCAGGGTGCCGCTGATCAAAATGCCGAAAAATGCCAGCAGAAAAAATTCAAAGGATGTAAACTGGAGCGCAAAAAATGATATGAGCGGCGAAATGCTGACCAGAAAGAGCATGCTGATAATCGTACCGATGGCCGATGCGGTGGTGGTCAGACCGATGGCGCGACCCCCTTCCCCCTTACAGGCCAGCGGGTAACCGTCCAGGGCGGTGGCCGCCGAAGCCGCCGTTCCGGGTATATTGATCAAAATGGAGGCATACGATCCACCGTAGGTGCCGCCCACATATATCGACAGCAGGCAGAGCATGGCGGTGGGGGTATCCATACCGTAGGTCAGGGCCGTTAACAGTGCCACCCCCAGGGTGGACGTCAGTCCCGGCATGGCGCCAAACATGATGCCCATCATCACAGAGCTCAGCAGAATCAATATATTTAACGGGTCCGCTGCCAGATGAAATACCATCTGGAAATAGGTCCCGATTCTTTCTAAAATCATCATGGAAAAATGCTTTCCTTCACGGCCTAAAATTCAAAGTACCAGATCGCATCCAGCAGTGCGACCACCATACCCTCGGCCGGCATGGGCACCAGTAGAAAATATTTAAAAATCACACCAATAACGAAAGGCGCCACAACGGCGACAATCAGACCGGTGCGAAATTTTTTGCGCAATTCCGGATTGCCGCGGATCAGTTTCCAGGCATATAAGCAGTAGACCAGTATGAAACCCAACGTCAGAATATCCTTTGCAAACGGCAAAACAGAACCCAGCAGCCCGTCTATTCCCACAGCAAAGTAAATGATAAAAAAAACGGTGCCGGCCAGGTAGAAAAAGAAGAGCTTTTTTAAAAGCTCGGCCTCATCAAAGTAAAACATCAGAATAAAAACGCTTAAAAACAAAACCGCGCTCAGAAAAAAATCAATTCGCGGGATGTACAGATAAACCAGTGACAAAAAAAGGACGGCGATCGCATAGAACCGCAAAACGGACATGGTGTTTAAAAACTGAAGCAGGTTTTTGCTGAACAGCCATTGCAGGGTGTCGCCGAATGCTTTCAGGCCGATGGTTTTTAGAGCGGTTCTTACCAATAATAGGCCCAGCAGCATGATCATTGCGCCAACGAAAAGCGGGAACAGGGCCGGGGAAACGAACCAGACATTTTGCACTCCGCCCCAGCTGTCTTTCATGGGCATTTTGGATGCCTGCCAGACGACCCAGGCCCCAAACAAAAAAATGATGATGCCCGAATAGACATCCGCCTTTCTGAGCTTTTCCTTTTCCAGCATAATTAACGGCTTTTTACGTTAAACATCATTAGCGCTAAATGCCCTTCTTTTCATCACTGAATTTTGCACGAGTTGGAGGCTTTCATATGCAAGGCACTTAAGGGCGAGGCTATAGTTGAACTATGCCTCGTCCTAAATAACGCAGCAGATGGAAGCCTCCGGCTCGCCGCGTTGTCGCAAGGGTGAAAAGTAATGAGATTAAATGATTATCATCCATTAAACTTGAACGGTATCTTGTATATTTCGCCGATTTGTCCAATCTGCTGTTATAAAATACAATTACATTTTCTCATTAATTTTCACGCAAAATTCAGTCTCAAATGAACTCTGTGAGCGGCAGGTATCGGCTAATACCTGCCGCTTACATGGTGAATGGTTACGGTTTGGGAATACCCAGTTTATCCGGGTTGACTTTGGCTGCTTTCAGCTCCCACAGCGTCCAGGCAAAATTGGATTGCAGTGCGTCAAAAACCTTTCTTGACTCTGCACCGGTTTTACCCGACAGCAGGTAGTAATTTTCTTTGGCCCAGCTTTTAACCTTATCGGTGGCCATTGCTTTATTGAACGCATCCACCAGAACGGCTTTACGCTCTTTGGGGACGTCGGCCGGAACCGCAAACCCGATGGCCTGGGAAATCGGCAGGTACTTGGACAGTCCGGGATATGAATCAAAAGACGAGGGGATCGTTCCCAGTCCTTCAACCTCAAATGACTGCGGAATCAACATGGCCAGGGCTCGCAATTTGCCGCCGCGCAGCAGTTGCTGTTGCTCGGCCAAAGAAGTGACGACCACCGACACTTCACCGGCCATAGCCGCGTTCTGACTGGGCGCAGAACCCTTGTAGGGAATGAAGTTGAAATCGGCGCCGGAGCCGTTTTCCACTGCCAGTAGATTCAGATGATGGATGGAGCCGGCACCACTGGCCGCTGCTTTAATGCTACCGGGATTCTTTTTGGCAGCCTCGATCAGGTCTTTCAGGGTTTTGTAAGGCGTGTCCGGGGTGACCGAAATTATATCCGGTGAGCCGCCGACGATAAAAACATCCCAGACATTAAAATTTTTGTCCCAGCCGCCCTGCACGCCGGCGGTGACATTGGATTCGGACAGACCGGTCAAGGTGTATCCGTCATGGGGTCTTGAAAATCCATACATCATGCCGACCGACCCGGCGACCCCGCCGGTTTTATTGATCACATTGATATTGACCCCTAAAAATTGCTGCATTTCAGCGGCGATAATTCGGTTGCAGGTATCGGTTCCACCACCCGCACCCCAGACGACGACTGAGGTGATATTACGCTTGGGAAAATCAGCCGCGTAAACGCCGGTTGCCATGGCCAGAAGCAAAACCAGACCAATAAACAGTACCTTTTTCATTGTCTAACCCTCCTTTTAATTGATGTTACTGTGTTTTCTGTGGACCGTTAAAGTCCATCCATTGTTTGGCAGCCTGCCGCACAATATCGGGGAATCGATATGTCCTGCTGCCGAATTCAGAAGAAATTTACGTTTCAGGCTAAACCAAACGCCTTTGAGATGCGCTTTTTAAACCTCCTTTCTGCGTGATGCCGGTGGGCATGACTCACGTAAACCGGCTATGATTGATTTTTGCTTTCAATACTTTCAATGTTTTTGCCTTATGCTTCTTTGCGCAAAACCTAAGGATTCAATACTGCCAGCCCGCAGTGTTAAAATGATCCGACACAAATGCCCCCGGTTTTACCAGCTGATCACAAAATGCGAGATCGGTTTCATCCAGGCTAAGGTCAGCTGCCGGTAGCAAATCCTCTAAATGCGCCAGGGTGCGCGGGCCGATAATCGATGCCGTTATTCCCGGCTGACTAAGCACCCATGCCAGCGCCAGCTGGGGCAGGCTGCATCCTTTGTCAGCTGCCCGTTTGGCCAGTTGTTGCGCCACTTCAATGCCCGCTTGGGTGATTCGTTCAGCATAGATTTCCTTAAAAGCCCCCCGGCTACCGGACGGAATCGCTGCCGCATCCTGGTAGCGACCGGCCAGAACACCCTGGGCCAGTGGTGACCAGGAGATGAGGCCCATATCATAGGCTTTGCACATGGGTACGATTTCCTGTTCGACCCGGCGATCGAGCAGATTATAAGGCGGTTGTTCGCAGATAAATTTGGGGTAATGGTGTTTATCGGCGGTCCACCAGGCTTCGACCACCCGCCAGGGCGGATGGGTTGAGCAGCCGGTGTAGCGCACCTTGCCCTTTTGCACCAGCAAATCCAGGGCCGCCAGTGATTCTTCCTGCGGCACGTTAAAATCGGTGCGGTGTAGAAAGTAAATGTCGATCCAGTCGGTTTTAAGGCGTTTTAAGCTGCTTTCACAGGCGCTGATAATATGATGCTTTGAATTTCCAACCTCGTTGGGCCCGCTGCCGGTGGGTAGAAACACCTTTGAAGTGACAAAGACATCTTGTCTTTTGCCGCACTCGGCCAGGGCTTCGCCAATGATGCGTTCACTTTGGCCTTCGGCATAAACATCGGCGCAATCCAGGATATTGATGCCGGCATCCAGAGCCGTATTGATGATATCAAAAGCTTCGGCCTTATCGGTTGGATTGCCAAAATTCATCGTGCCCAGCGCCAGTTTGGATATGTTTAGGCCGGATCGTCCCAGCCGGCGGTATTCCATATTTATATCCTCCGGGGCCCGGGTATCAGATCAAAATGACGGTCGGATAACTTTGCCACTGTCCGTCTCCAGCGTTTCCGTTTCAATATCCTGTCTGAGATGTGCGATGGTTTTTCTTAAATGCCGGCGCATCAACTCTTCGGCGGCATCCGGATCTCTATCTCCGATGGCTTTTATGACCGCCAGATGCTCCTCGATGGTCTCATTGGGCGGTCTGACCAATCCTTCGGTGGACAGGTACTGATAACTGGCCGTAATAAAGTTGTAGGTTTGCAAGATGCTTTTTAAAAATTCCTTGGCGCCGATTTCGGCAATAAAATTGTGAAAGCGGCGATCTTCCTTTGCATAGGCTCTAAAGTCGGTAATGTTTTTAGATTCCGCAAAGAATCTGAAAAAATCCCTTAGGACCTTGATCTCTTCATCAGTGATATGGGCCGCTGCCCGTTTGGCGGCCAGGCCCTCGAGCACCTCGCGCAATTCAAAAATGCTGACCATCTCCTGTTGGGAGAACAGCCGCACGAAATATCCGCGGCGCGGTTTGGACTCGACTAATTTTTCATGTTCTAAAAATTTAAGGGCACTGACCAGGGGGGTGCGGCTGATTCCCAGCTCCTGGGCGAGTTTTTCCTGGGGGATTTTTTCGCCGGGTAGAATCTGGCGTTCGGTGATCATGTTTTTGACGATTTCATAGGCCTTTTGATCTAAATTTTCGTGCTCTGCGCCTAAATTTTTCATCGTCGTATCCTTTCACACAATTGGGCTAAAATCCATGTTCATAGACCAAGAAAATTGAAAAATGGTTTTTAGGTTTAGGGGGATGAATGCCGCATACAGGTGGATTTTGTATTTTGCATTTTGTATGCAAAAATTAATACAAGTTCGAGCGCCGATTGTCAAGCAGAATTTTAATCTTATTATAAATAATAATTTTAAATAGATAAAAGATATTGACCCGGAATTTTGACCTTTTCGGGATCAAGATCAGCCCTGGTTTGATAAAGATGCGTTTTTATTGCAGTATAAGATGGCAGGTTTGGCTAATTGGGCGGGTGACATAGCGCATGATTATCCTAAAACTTAGATCCAGGCGATGAAAATCACTAAAAGTCGGGCCGCTGTGCACCGCTAAAATTGAGTAAGCCGCCGATGATAATACTGGATAACGCCACCAGAATGAAGGGGTCCCGGGAGAGGCTTTTAATCCGATCGCTGATGCGCTCTTCGCTCGAGCTGCTGCTGTAGTATTTGGCAATCGGATTGAGAAAAAGAAGCGCAGTGCGCTGCAGCAACTTTCTAAGGTCATCGATATGAACGGGCAGCTTGATCCGCTCGCGTCTGACCAGAATCTGAATCACATATCCCAGTGACAACCCGAACAAAATGATACTGAATGAATAGATAAACTTTGACATGCCCAGTGGCTTCCCTATGCAGAATATCGGGTGCGTTCAAAGGTGATGCCTTATAACGCGCAATTGAGGGTCTGGCAACTCCATTTGGATATCTTCGATGCCAATACTTATTAATTATTGACAGGCAGTCGATTTCCAATCTACACAACTTAAAAGGCTTCTAAACCACAACGTCTCTTATCAGGAATAAAATCGATGAAACACGACAAACCCCGCAAAATTATTGTTGCCGTTGCCCCGACCGGCAAAAAAATTAAACCACCGTCGGTTAATCCGCTGAAGCCGGAAGATGTGGCCCGCCAGGTGATCGCCTGCGAGAAGGCCGGCGCCAGCATGGTCCATATGCATGTGCGCGATCAGCAAGGAGAACAGACCGAGGATATCACGGATTTTTCTGCCACGGTGGACCTCATCCGCAAAGATTCGGGTATTGTCATTCAGGGCTCCACCGGTGGTCTGACCGATTTGACCCTGGAGCAACGTTGTGTGGCTTTAGACGATGCCCGGGTCGAAGTGGCCTCTTTAAACATGGGCTCCATCAATTTCGGCGAAGACGTCTATGTTAACCGGATGCCGGATATTCGCTACTGGGCGCGGCGGATGGAAGAAACCCGCGTGGTTCCGGAGTTGGAAATTTTTGCCGCCGGCATGCTGCCTGCCTACGTCCAGTTGGTAGAAGAAGAGGTGCTCAAACCACCCTATTCGATTGGTTTTGTCCTCGGGGTGCGCTGGGCTTTACCGGCCAATCCCGAAACCCTGTTGTTTATGAAAACTCTGCTGCCCGAAAAGGATGTGCCCTGGGGAGTGATCCATGCCGGGATGCAGGATTTTTCTCTGCTGGCCAGCGCCATCGGCCTGGGGGCATCGGTGGTGCGTGTGGGATTTGAAGACAGCGCTTATTTTGCGCCGAGCAAAGCCGCCCAAACCAATGCCGAGCTGGTTGAAAGAATCGTGTCGCTGATCAAACAGATGGGATGCGAGGTGGCCAGCTGTGAAGAAGCCAGAGAAATTCTTGAGATCGGGAAATAAGGAGCTGCCATAATGCGAACTGATGGCTGGGTACCGGACATGTCATTTTCTTCAATGCGATATGATTATTAAGGTGCCTGTGCCCCGATATTAGGGATTCGATAAATATTTCGGGTAGTCCCAAATCTTTGGGTGCCAATCATCCCTAATATCGGGCCACTGCCGTCTGCCCTGGTAAATCATCTGCATATCGCGATTCAGAAAATAACATGTCCGTTTCGCTATTTTGACTTGGTTTAACCCTGAACCGTTGAACCTATTTGCAGGGGGGCAAAACACTAAAAATGAGCCAAGCGAATAAATTGAGGAAGTTGAAGATCGCGCTGATTCCGGGCGACGGCATCGGTAAGGAAGTGGTTCCCGAGGGGGTGCGGGTGCTGGAGACCCTTGCCATCCGGTGGGGCTTTGAGGTTAAATTCGACACCTTTCCGTTTGGCTGCGAGTACCATCTGAAGTACGGGGTCATGATGCCTGCAGACGGCCTGGAGCAGCTGAGCGCTTTTGACGCTATTTTGCTGGGGGCGGTGGGGGATCCCGATGTACCGGATCATGTGTCCCTGTGGGGTTTGTTGATTCCCATCCGCCGCCAATTTGAGCAATACGTCAATTTGCGCCCGGTGCGCTTGCTGCCCGGCATCCGCTCACCGCTGGCCGACCGCACAACCGCAGATATCGATTTTTATATTGTGCGGGAAAATAGCGAAGGTGAATATTCCCGGATCGGCGGGCGGCTTTTCGAGGGCACCGAGCGCGAAATCGTTGTCCAGCAGTCGATCTTTACGCGTCAGGGAGTGGATCGCATCCTGCGCTATGCCTTTAAACTGGCGCAAAGCCGGCCGGAAAAACATCTGACCTCGGCGACCAAATCAAACGGCATTATCCATACCATGCCCTTTTGGGACCAGCGCTATAAAGCCATTGCCAAAGAATTTGTCGATGTCAGCGCCGACCAGTATCATATCGATATTTTAAGCGCCCATTTCGTTCAGCACCCGGACTGGTTTGATGTGGTCGTGGCCAGCAACCTGTTTGGCGATATCCTGTCTGATCTGGGACCGGCCGTGGCCGGTGGTATCGGTATTGCGCCCTCGGCCAATCTTAACCCTGAAAGAGACCACCCCTCTATGTTTGAACCGGTGCATGGCTCGGCGCCGGATATTGCCGGTAAAGGGATTGCCAACCCCATTGCCCTTTTGTGGTCGGTGGTGATGATGCTGGAGTTTTTTGATCAGAAAAAGGCCGCTGCGGATTTGATGGGGGCCATCGAAGCCGTCACTGCAGTAAGGCAGGTGCTGACACCGGATCTGGGCGGGAAAGCCGGCACAGCCGAATTTACCGATGCCGTGCTGGAAAAGATGGCACCGCCTTAACGGATTTATTCAGTTTTGTTCTTTTTTAAATCTTTGAGCCGCTGGGCGAGTTCGTTGTAGGTGTCCTCGTCGAACTGGTCGATTTCAGTGGCGTGCACCTTCCAGGTCTGCAGGCACATTTTGGCATCATGCGGGCTGTTTTGCTCGATATAAAATTCAAAGCATTTTAAAGAATCGTCTACCGATTTTTGATACAGCTGCTGCTTGAATTCCTCGTATTTCCGGGGGTCAAATTTGCCGGCATCCATGGCTGCCGCATGCCAGACATTCAGCCGGACACGACCGGCGTAAAAGCCTTCCTTTTCCAACGCCCGCTTTAGTCGCCAGAGGGCATTGGCCGCTTCCAGATTGAGCATCCGCTGCCGCGCTTTTTCCTCTTTGGTCTGCTCGGCCCAGACCAGCGGCACGGCAACAGGGGCCAGGATCATGGCGCCATAAAGACAGAGTGCGATGATCCATAATTTTTTATGTTTGCTCAATTGAATCATATCTGAAGTTCATGCTGTGTATCTGGGCAAGATCGACCCGTAATCTTTTCAATCACAAACTCTAATTTTAACCTAAAAATCAGATTAGGTCAAAATGCAAGTTCGCCTGGCTGTAGTGGCGGGAAATATCAAAAGAGGTTGATCCAAATGGGTCTTAAAGATATAACTTTACATCTTTTAGTTTTCAGAAGACAGAAGTCAGAGGACAGATGTCAGATAGATCGACTGAGCGAAGACAATAAAATATGAAAGTGATGATGCCATATCCTCCCAAAGTGGTCATTGAAGAGCAGGGCCTGCGCGATGGTCTGCAGAGCGAAAAAACCCCGCTGCCCACCGCTAAAAAATCAGAGCTGATTGACGCCCTGGTAGATGCCGGCGTGCGGCGGATTCAGGTGGCATCGTTTGTGAATCCCAAGCGCATCCCGCAAATGGCCGATGCCGATGAGCTGTGCGCCAACCTGAAACAGCAACCCGGCGTCATTTACAGTGCCCTGGTGCTCAACACCAGGGGTATCGAGCGCGCAGCGGCGGCGGGTCTAAAGCACGTTTCGGCTTCAATTTCCGCCAGTGATACCCACAGCCGCAAAAATGCCAATGCCCCTCTGGCGGATGCCCGCCGGCAGTTTGCCGACATGATAAAGATCGGCAAAGCACGCGGGCTGACCGTCAGCGGCGGTCTGCAATGTGTCTTTGGCTGCCGATTCGAAGGGGCCATCGACCCTGAAGCTGTTTTTGATATTGTCAAAGAACAACTCGACCAGGGTATTGATGAAATCGTGCTGGCAGACACCACCGGCATGGCCAACCCACATTCCATTCAACAAATTTGCGCCCGGGTCATCGAGCTGGCCGGCGGCACGCCCGTGATTTTGCATCTGCATGATACCGAGGGCAAAGGTCTTGCCAATGTGCTGGCCGCCCTCTCGCTGGGGGTGGATCATTTCGATACGACCTTCGGCGGCATAGGCGGCTGCCCCTTTATCAAAGGAGCCTCTGGCAACATCGCCACCGAAGATCTGGTATGGATGCTCTCACAGATGGGGATTGAGACCGGTATCGATGTTGGCAAGATCGCTGCCATCAGCCGCAAATTGGAATCCTTTTTCAAGAAACAATTTGCCGGCAAGATGCACCGCCTGTTGGCCAGAGACGACATTCAAGTGCTGTGAATGAAACCGCTTGCAGCTCTTGAAATTTCAGTTTGTGACCGTTATCTTAACTTAGAGCCAAAACCATTGATGCTTCATTTTTGGGTGTCATTCGGAAAATACGATGAGCGATTCTAAAGATCATAAAATCGTTGTCTGGGATCAGGGAGACAATAAAACCTCAGGGCAAAGCCTTGTCGGGGAAGAGCCGCTCTCGATCCGTCTGGAAGGCAAGCCCTACTCGGTGATTATGCGCACACCGGGAGATGAAAAAGCGCATGCGGCCGGATTTTGCCTGGGTGAAGGCATCATCGACACACTGGATGACGTTACCTCGATTGCCTTTTGCGACGGCGAAGATACCAATGTGATTGCGGTGACCTTAACACCTGCCAGAAGAGAAAATATATCGGATACACTTGATCGGCGGGGTTACATCAGTCAGACCAGCTGTGGCATTTGCGGCAAAGAACTGGTCGAAGAGCTCTATCAGTTGATTGAGCCTGTTACCAACGAATCGCCCCTGGATGTCGAGCGGGCCTGTCGGTGTCTTGAAAATATTACCGACCAGCAAACCTTGCGTCAACAGACCAAAGCGTCGCATGCCGCGGTACTTTATAATTCAAAATACGAATTGCTGTCGGTGGCTGAGGATGTCGGGCGGCATAACGCCCTGGACAAGGCCATTGGCAAGGCCCTGCTGGAAGATAAGCTCGAGAGTGCAGCGCTGGTCATTTTATCGTCGCGCATCAGCTATGAGCTGGTTCAAAAAGCAGCACGGGCCCGTATTCCAGCCATTTTTGCTTTATCACGACCGACCGCGCTGGCCGTTGAACTGGCCGCTCAACTCAACATGACCCTGGCAACAATGGTTGACGGCGAGGGGTTATATGTTTTCTGCGGTGCTCAACGGCTGGATTTAAAGAGATCGAATTAATCCGTTGCGCCGTCCTATCTTTCCTTGCGCTGCAATTGCTTCACAAAAGGAATATCTGCCGGCACAAAATCAAATTCAGCCAGTTGATCGGGAGACACCCACCTGAATTCCGCATGGTCCTTTAACACCATCTTGCCGGATTTCCAATTTGTTTGATAGGCTAACAGTTTGATCGCGCCGTGCTCGTAATCGTAGATGTTTTCGCCAACGAATTGACCGACCGTAACGCGTATACCGAATTCTTCCCGCATCTCGCGTTGCAGGCACGCCTGCGGTGTCTCGTCTGACTCCTGCGTGCCACCGGGAAACTCCCACTTGCCCGCCTGGTGGTCATCGGCCTTGCGCCGGGCAATCAGGATTTTGCCGTCTTTCTGCAGTATGGCTGCTGTCACCAATTTCATAATTTATGGTCTATGTCGTATCCTATTGCCTGCAAAGACTATCTTCATCACAAAGCCATATATCAGCGTTCGGTTCAGGGTTCCCTCCTTCGCCACAAGGGCTATGGAGGACAGGCAAAGGTTCAGAGCTTCAAGATTCAAATATTTGACTGTTCGGCCTCTGGCCTCTCGCTGCTGGCTACTGGCTAAAAGCTGTGACTTCTGACTGACAGCCAGGAGCCAGTGACCAGTAGCCAGAAGCGTTATTTTTCTTTGGATAATTCTCGTTCTTCGGTGACGCAGTAGATGCCGTCGCCTTTGATGGCCGGCATAAAGCACAAATTATCCGATAAACAGGTGGCCTTGGTGAGATCGCCGGCTTTCCAGCGGTTGATCAAGTGGGGTTCACGGATCAACGGTCGGCTCATGGAAATAAAATCCGCCACGCCCTCGGCAACCAGGCTTTCGGCCACATGATAGGAGCGGTTTCCGCCCACCAGGATGAGGGTGACATCGGTTTTTTTTCTGAGCGCTCGGGCTTCTTCCTGAAAATAGGCTTCTTGCTCCTCCTTGTTGACACCCAACTGGCTGGGGCGGGTCTTGGGGCTGACCGGAAGACCGCCACTGACTTCAATGGCATCAATACCGGCATCTGCCAGCATTTTCCCAACTTGAACAAATTCGGTGGGCTGTAAACCTTCGTCGGTAAAATCCTTGCAGTTCATTTTGATGAGAACCGGGTAATCAGCGCCGACAGCCTCCCGAATGGCCTGCAGCACTGCCAGCGGCAGCCTGGCGCGATTTTCGATGGAACCGCCGTATTCATCCGTGCGCTGATTGAACATGGGTGAGATAAATTCGCTGAGCAGATAGCCATGGGCGCCATGGATCTGAATACCGTCAAAGCCGGCAACTTTGGCCCTGCGGGCGGCCGTGGCAAAGGCGTTGATCACTCTCTCGATATCATCTGCGGTCATCTCCTTGCGCATGCCTTTGGCGATGCCGTCTATTGCCGAGGGTGCGATCGGTGTTTGTCCGGATAATTTTTCATTGCCAAAAAAGCCGGCATGGGCCAGTTGACAGACAATTTTGCTCTTCTGCCCGTGGACGGCAGCGGTCATCTCTTTGAGGCCTGAAATCATATCATCGTTATGGATACCCAGTTGGCCGCTGCCGGCCTGGCCGACCTTTTGGACATAGGCATGGCTGCTGATGATCAGTCCTACTCCGCCGGCAGCCAGTGTTTCCATTAGTTCAACCAGTGGGGGCGTACAACTGCCGTCGTCGGCAGCCAAACCTTCCCAGGTGGCCGAGCGCACAAATCGGTTTTGCAGTTTCATACCGTTTATTTCGGAAGGTTCAAACAGGGTTTTCGTCATCTTATTCTCCTTTTTTATTTCTCATCTAATTTCACCCTGGGGGCGAGTCGGAGGCTCCCCTATGCTGTGTTATTATGGGCGAAGCATAGTCTAACTATAGCTTCGCCCTTAAATGCCTTGCCTATGGAAGTCTCCAACTCGTGCACAATTTAGGCAAAATAAGCTTTAAAACAATGATTTCAATGGATGATGCCCTGACGCACGATATAGTACCATTCATCGATCAATTTTTGCCGATTTTCACGGATCCACTGTTCACCATTTAAATGGACCAGTTCGCTAATTCGGGTGGACAGGATTTCAAGCTCTTTGGGGGAGCCTGGTATGTTCTGGGTTCCCAAAAGCTTAAACACGATATCAAGCGTCAATGGCTTCATGTGTGCCTTCTCGTGCAATATTCAGGTGCCTTCACCCATCAGGCTGCAAGAACACACAACCCTGTCTTTCTATCAGAAAAACAGGGTTGTTCTCTCTTGGTTCATGACATTCCCTTAGCAGGGGTGCACTTTTTCGAATCTCAACCACCTAATATCATGGGATCTTTGTAAGGGTCAAGGTTTTTAGGCGTTTAACCCACAGGGGGATTTGACCGCCGCAATTGCGGTCTGCAGAACACGGGTTGGATCGCCGGCGTCATAAAGCGTTCCCATGCGTGACGATCGTTGCGAGCGAATAACGATTTGCTATTTGCTGATCGATGATGTTAGAACCCATCTCAAAAATGCAACTAATCCACCACAGGCGGACAGGCGCCCGATGGTTTATTTGAAGCGCTATAAAAAAGTTATTTTTAGACCGGAGCAAAATCCGGAATTTGAATCGTTGCACTGCATCGCCGAGCTGGAGCAGGACATCTCGGCGGTATTGCCGTACCTGAATACCCATCTGGGCGGATTTGAATACTTAAAAAATCCACCGGCCTTAATGCTAAAATCCCGGGGACGTCTGATCACGCTGCATCCACGCCAGATTGCCATTAACGCGCTCAAAGACGCAGACGAAGCCGAAAAAATTTTGCGCTGGTTGCGCAAAGAGATCAATGCAATCTGGAAGGCACGTGACGGGATTCAGCCGACTTTTGAGGGATTACCGCGACCCGGCATCCTGGAGATCCTGCGTCAGCTGCCCAAAACCAATTGCCGCAAATGTGGCCAGCCCACCTGTTTGGTGTTTGCCACCCGCCTGGCAGATGGCGTCCAGGTTCCAGCGGACTGCCCTGAGCTGCCAAAGAAATCCCGGCAGGGACTTGAAGATTTCCTGGGGGGTTTTATGTTTACAGATTAGAACAGGTATCATAATGCTTAACCCGTTACCCGGTCAAAGAATCAAATGAGACGTTTGCCTTTTTTAACGGGCTTAACCGGCTCAACGGACCCAATCCCGTTTCACGAGGACCTTCGGCCGGCTCGAACGGATAACTTAACTGAGAGGAGAACATCAATGCGAAAGTCGATCTTCATAGCAGCGCTCGTATCCTTGCTGGTACTGTCGTTTGTTGCCAGTGCCCCGGCAGGCGATATCCTGAACCGCATTCTTAAAAATGGCGAGCTGGTTGTCGGCACCACCGGCTCGCAACCGCCCCTGAACGCCACAACCAAAGATGGTGAAATTATCGGCCTGGATGCCGATATCGCCAGATTAATTGCAGGCGGAATGGATGTAAAAGTCCGTTTTAAAAGCATGCCTTTTGCCGAGCTGCTGCCGGCGTTGCATGCTGATAAAGTCGATCTCATAATATCCAGCATGACCATGACGCCGAAGCGTAATCTGAAAGTGGCCTTCATCGGCCCTTATTACATTTCCGGCAAAGGAATGTTAACCAAAACACAGACCATTGCGACCCTGCAGGCCGCCGACAGCTTAAATAATTCAAAAATCAAGATCGCCGCCCTCAAAGCGTCCACCAGTCAGGCATTTGTTGAGGGTACCGCTCCCCAGGCTAAGCTGATGACCGCTAAATCTTATGACGAAGCCCTGGGCTTATTATTCGATGATAAAGTTGATGTGCTCATCGCCGACTACCCTTATTGCGCGTTTACGGCTTTTCGGCATCAGGAAAAAGGCCTCGTTGCCGGGCAATCACGCCTGACATTTGAACCTCTGGGGATTGCTGTCAAAGAAGACACTCTGCTGATCAACTGGTTGAGCAACTATATGAAGATGCTGGAAGGCAGCGGTCAATTGAGCATGCTCAATGATCGTTGGTTTAAAAGCGCATCCTGGATCAAAAATCTTAAATAAGATGCTGTCGGTATAACATGAGAGACGCAACTTCTATCCGGGGCGGCCATGCTGTCGCCCCTGATTTTTCCTATTTAAATTAATATGTCGAAATGTAGAAAACTATATGGGATAAAATGTCCTAACTATTTATAATACTTGACTTTCTGATCTGCTTTCAGTATTCATATTCATTGGCCTGAATTTCTAGCAAACGTTTCCGGTTTTTGTTTAATGTTGAAAATCCACAGGCGCTTTTAGATAAAGGCTTTATCATGAATACTGCAGCTGCAGCAAAACAAAATCTTACCCGAATTGAAGCTGTCAAATTTGAAGATTTTCTGAGCAAATACCCGCCGGGAGAAGTACAAGCCATCACCAACCTGGGCATCAGCAGAAGTCCAAATTCGACACCCATCTTAATTAAACCGCGCTTAAAATTGCACTGCCCCAACAGCATTTGCAGCGGTGTTCGCTTTTTTGATTCCTACCAGACGAAAAAAGTCCCTTTAAGCGAAAAGTGGGCCCGCATTTTTTTGCATTATTCCTGCGCCAACTGTCGGACACATTCTAAAATATATGCCATTATGGCGCGCTGGAATACGGACATCGATGAAGGTGAAGCCATCAAAGTCGGCGAATGGCCGCCGTTTGGCCCCAAAGTTTCAGCGCGGGTAATCTCGATTCTGGGTGAAAATAAGGATCTGTTTTTGATGGGCCGCCGATCTGAAGTCCAGGGCTTGGGTATCGGCGCGCTGGCGTATTATCGCAAGGTCATTGAAAATCAAAAAGATCTCATAATCGATGAAATCATCCGGGTCGTGCGCCGCACCGGCACATCTGAAACCCATATTGAAAAGCTCAAATCCGCCAAAATGGAAAACGCGTTTAAAGACGCCGTTGAGTTGATCGGCGACGCTTTGCCGCAGGCACTGCTTATAAATGGCTACAATCCTCTGGCGCTGATGGACCAGGCGATCAGCAAAGGATCCTATGTCGACAATGATATAGACGCCCTTAAACTGGCCACAGCCCTCAGAAGAATCTTAAGTGAGCTGGCCGAACGGGTGGTGCGGGCACTGGAAGATCAAACCGATTTGGATGAAGCGGTAAACTTTATCCTGCAACACGACTAAAAAGCGGTCTCAATAATGCATTTTATGCGCCTCAGGCGCACTAACCCGCCACAGGCGGGCAGGCGCCCAATGGCCCGCCAATATTCGTGGCGGATTACAAACCGATTCAAAATGCTCGAACATCGCGGCAGGATGCCGCTCCCACATGGGCCTTGGTAGTGAATACATAAAACTCAATATGATGATCCAACGAGGTGGGAGTGGCTTTTAGCCACGGTTAATATGCTCCACTTTTGAATCGGTTTTTGTCGCGCCCATGGACGTGATCTACAATTTTTTAGACCGCTTTTCAGCTTATATTTGCGACTGGGGTAATTTAGGAATTTGAAAATAAGAGCGCCCGTTTTAAACCGTTGCCGGTTCAAAACGGGCGTCTGATTTAGGGAGGTTAAGGGTTAGTTGCTTCTTTCGTACTCGAGTGTGACGGTGACCGTGCGGTTGAGCGCGCGGCCTTCCGGCAGCTCATTGTCAAACAGCGGGTTATGGGGACCGGCTCCGTCATAGGATATATCGCCGCTGTTAATGCCGCCGCCGGTAACGATCATTTCAAAAGCCGCTTTGGCCCGTCGCTTGGACAGGTCGATGTTATAGGCTTCTTTACCGATGGTGTCGCTGTGACCCATGATGGAAACTTTGGCTGTGGGTATTGCATTGATGCGGGCAATAATCCGATCCAGCACGGCCCGGTTACGGTCTTTGATGTCGGCGCGGTTAAAGTCGAAAAGAATCAGGGCGTATTTTTCCATTACCTTATACCCCTCTTTTTTAGCAACGCGCTCTTCGCGCTTGATAAAGCGCACACGGGTACTGGCGTGGGTCTTGTAGATGCGGCCCTTGCGGTCTTCGACTTCAATGTCAGCGCCGATATTTTCATAGGTGCCGATCTTAGCCAAACCGAGCTCTTTGAGATTAAACTGGTAGGCCGGCATTAAATTGCCCTGCCCCGAAGTCGAATCAATGAGCGTGCCGTCTCCCACCAGCGCGACTTTCCAGCGCTGCAGCTCGTATCCACTGTCAATTTGGGGTTTGACCTGCAATTGTTCTGAATTGCTGATTTTGGTCACATAGGTGCTTTTTATGGTGTCCAAAAGGGCCGGGGTCTCAGAATAAATTTCCACCCGCTGGTTTTCAGCGCGGCCTTCGGCCACACTGCTGGCGCTGGCCACCTCGGGTCGATTGCGCACTTCCAGCTGCATGCGGGCAGAATCGATGCCCCAGATGTATTTTAAATACGCTTTGACGGATTCTGCCCGGCTGCGGGATAGGTCTTTGCGATTGTATTCTTGATCCCGGTTGGCGTTGCAGCCCACAATTTTGATGTTCGCTTCGGGGTTATCGCGCAAGCGCTTGCCGATAATGTTAAGGGTATGGGTATACTTTTCCATCGTGTCTTTTAACTTGCTTTCGCTAAACGACTTTGTCTCAGCCTGACCGCTGAAGGTCACATAGCGGGCGGGTATATCGCTTTGTCCGGTTTCAAAAAAAACATAATTGAGCAACGGTGAGCTGTCGATGGTGGTCACCTCTTCAATCGTCAGTTTGGCGGGTTCGATGGCCACGGTTCCTTTGGGCGGCCCGATCAGCTTGTGGATCAGCTCTTTGCGGGTCACCGTAACCGGACATATGGCTGTCATGGTTTCATAGGTATCCTGATTGGTGTCGGTCACTTTGATGCGTGCCTGCAGGTTGCTGCAGGCCGCCAACTTGTCCCGGCCAATATCATCCAGCGAAAGGGCCAGCTCCGGTTGAAGCATCTGTGCGCCCTTTATGGTCTTGATGGTTTGCTGATCTCCTTGAATATTTAATTCCCAATCCGCCATTCCGTATTCGGCCTCAATCTGGGACACGATTTTTATCTGGCTTAAATTGGAGCTTTCGGCAATAAATTGGTTGGCGGCCATGGCCTGCATGTCGCCGGAGTCATATATGATATCAACTCGCTGGTTTTCGGCCCGGCTGCCGAGCATATCGGCCGGTGCCGGTTGCACGGGTAAATTACGGGCTTCGACCGCCATGCGGGAGTTGTCGATGCCCCAGACAGATGATAGATAGTATTTGACCGCTTCCGCCCGGGCTTTTGAAAGTTCCAGGTTATCCTTTTCAACACCGGAATCCGAATTACAGCCGACGATACGAATCTGCACTTCGGGCACTTCGGTCATTTTACGACCGACGATGTTGAGCACGTTTTTGTAACGGTCGGTAGAGTTGGTCAGTATGTTTTCATTAAAGGCCGCTGTGTGGGCGCGGTCCTTTAGCCGCACATAGTTGTCGGATATGTCGCTTTTGCCGGTTTGAAAGAAAACCTGATTGAGCACCGGTGAACCATCCAGCAGGGTCAGCATGTCAAAATTCAAGTGGGCCGGTTGCAAACTCAAAGTGCCGCTGGGCGGCTGGAAAAATTTGTAATTAACCACATAGCGATGCAGCAGGGTGGTGGAGAAGGATTGAAAAATCGGCACCAGCTCCGATGCGGAATGGGCTTTCCAGATTTGTCCGTTGTGTTTCTCAACAAAGGCTTGCAGAAACTTATCTATTTTACGGCCGGGCATATAATCAACTGCAAAAACTTCCAAATTGCGGATCCCGTGAGCTTCGGAATCAACCACATAGCTTTTAAAGTCACTGTTGAGGTCCTCGCCGTCTGAAAAAACCACCAGAAATTTATTTTCTTCCGGGGGCATTTTGCGGATCAGGCTGAGTCCGGTCACCATGGCTTCATACAGATAGGTCATGCCGGTCAGTCCCTCGTCAAAGGCGTCGCTTAGAAACTGCTTGAGCTCCGGAATGGACTTGGAGCTGGTGGCCTGCGTACGGAGCCAGTAGGCCTTGACATCCATACCGCTTCTTTTGCTGAACGTCACGATGGAGACATTGTCGATCGGGCGCAGACTGTCAAGAAACTCGTCCAATGCTGCCAGCAGGGGTTTGATGGCCCTGCGCTCTTTCATGGAATAAGAATTGTCCACCACCAGGACAATGTTCAGCGGCACCGATTCGCTGGTCTCCAACGATTCGATGGACTGGATCTGGGCTTCGCGTTTACCGCTTTTGATCACAAAATCATCGGGCTTGAGCCCTTTAATGGGATTGTTGTTGGCATCTTTAACCGATATCAGCAGATTGTTTTCATCAACCTGCTGATGCGTCAGCTTGGTTTTATGGTTGGGTGTGATGACTTCAAGCGGCTCTGCTGCCGGGCCATGCGTTGCGTACAAAAGCAAAACACCGGCCAGCATTATGATTGTCTTAATCTTCATCCGTTTTCCTCCCGGTACTGTTTTATCTTTAATTTATGTATAAATTTCAGGCAACTGCTCATAAACAGCAAGAAGTATTCCATTTTGGCAGCAATGAAATTAATATGATAAAATTCAAGTGGTTATATTAGCCGAGAAGCGCTTGCCGGGTTTGAGCGTCAGAAAATCGTCTAATTTTGTGTACAAGGCGTCAATTTTATTGAACAAAATTATACATTGTCTTTTGTAAACTGACAGCCAGGCTGTGGGCTCAATTTAAAGGTCATATTTGAATCATTGAATATTTGAATTTGGATATTGTTTGTAATTTGTGATTTGATTTTTGGAATTTTCTTAATTTATTATTTCATTGGAATGAAATATACGGTTGTGAAAAGACGCTAGATGGAAGCCGGTTTAGGCGGTAGGGGCTGTGGACCGGGATGTTTTTTCCTGCGAATCAGTTGATAAATGAGCAGTAGGATAAACAGCGCCAGACCGATATAGTTTAACAGCGGAATGGCCCAGATGAGCAAAAGGGCAGCTGCGCCCTGCAGGATGGTTTCCGGCCAGGTCAGATGGGTCAGAAAATAGCGCTCCATGCAGACCACAAATGCAATGATCGACAAAATCGAAAAAATAACAGTTTTGATGACCTCGGGAACGGGCCCGTTTAACAGCAGCGGGTGGTAGGCCATGATGATGGGAATAATATACAGGCCCTTGGCCAGTTTCCACGAGGTAAAGGCGGTTTTCATGGGGCTCGAGCCGGCAATACCGGAGGCGGCAAAGGATTCCAGGGCCACCGGCGGCGTGACATTGGCATCCTGGCTGTACCAGAAAACCACCATATGGGCGGTCAGCAGCGGGATGCCCAGATCCATAAGCCCGGGGCCGGCCAGAATGATCAAAACAATATAAGAGGCGGTCACCGGCAGCCCCATCCCCAGAAAAAGCGAGGTCAATGCCACCAGCAGCAGGGCCAGCAGGGGAATCCCCTGGGACAGTGATACCACCAGCGAGGAAAAGCGCAGGCCGGTGCCGGTCAGGTTAACGATTCCGACAATGATACCGGCGGCCGCACAGGCCACGGCCACCACAATCGCATTGCGGGCCCCCTGCTCCAGGGTTTTAATCAGGGTGCCAAAAGAAATCCGGGAGCCCTTGCGCAGCAGGGCGGTAAAATAGACGGCTAAAATGGCGATGAAACCGGCCATCATCGGGCTGTAATTCATGACCAGCACGATGATCAAAATGGCCACCGGGATAATGAAGTGAATGCCGTCTTTTAATGTCTGCAGGATATTGGGCAGCTGGTCTTTGGGAAGTCCCCAGATGCCCTGTTTCTGGGCTTCAAAATGGACAAACAAAATGACCGAAAAAAAGTAAAGCACCGCCGGAATGAAAGCGATTTTAATGATGTCCAGATAGGGCGTCTGGGTGAATTCGGCCATCAGAAAGGCGCCGGCTCCCATAATGGGCGGCATCAGCTGCCCGCCGGTAGAGGCGGCGGCTTCCACCGCAGCGGCCACATGCTTGCGGTAGCCGATTTTTTTCATCATCGGAATCGTAAAAGAGCCGGTGGCCACCACGTTGGCCACGGCACTTCCGGCCACCGAGCCCATAAAGCCGCTGGCCACCACGGCGGTTTTGGCGGGTCCGCCGGAAAAGCGACCGGTAATCGAATAAGACAGGTTGATAAAAAAACTGCCGGCGCCGGTTTTATCTAAAAAGGCGCCGAAGAGGATAAATATGAAAACAAAAGTGGACGCAACGCCCAGGGGCAGGCCGAAGATACCCTCGGTGGTCAATGATAGGGTGGTCGCAATGCGCTCAACACTGTAGCCTTTGTGAACGATCAGCTCGGGCATCCAGGGGCCAAAATAGCCAAAAAGCAAAAACGTTATGGCGATCACGGTCAGGTTCAGTCCAATCACCCGGCGGGTGGCCTCCAGCACCAGCAATACCAGCGCAACCCCCACCCGAAAATCCCACGGGCTCCATTCCCCCTGGCGTTCGAAAATACCCTGCAGATCGATAAAAATATACAGCCCGATGAATACCGCCATGGCAATCAAGATTAGATCGACGATCATCGCAAAATTGAGTTTGTCTTTGCGGGCGCCTTTGTACAGGGGCTTGGTTAAAAAGGTCAATGCCAGAATGCAGGTTAAAAAAACGGAGCGATGCCGCATGGCGGTCATGGCCACCATACCGGCGGTGTAAAGCTGAAACAAACTGAGCCCCACGCCGATCACGGTCAGGCACCAGGCAATCACACGGGCCGTCGGCGTTTTGGGTTCTGTTTCTTTGGGTGTAGACTCAGCCATATTTGCTCTATAAGAAAAATACTTTCTCTGCGCTCTCTGCGTCTCTGCGGTGAAATATATACTTACTCACCTACAGCGGTGTGGCCGGATGCGGCCAGAGGTGACGCCACAGGCTGTATAGCAAACTTACCGGTCGGGCCGCAAACTGCACCGCCTCGTGCGAGGCCACCGCCGACAGGTTTTTGCTGTGGCCACGCCAGAGGACGGTGTGATCCACTCCGGGGCTGCCGACCCGCAGGATAAAGTCACCGGTGGGCATGTGCATATCCTCGATGACCTCATAATCGCCCCGCCGCACCATGCGGCCCACACCGGGCATGCGGCCCATACCGGCGCCGAATTTCAAATAGCGCTCTTCTTCAATGAAAATACGCCCCTCAGCATCCAGGCTGTGTTCTTCCCAGATCGGGGCGTTTTCCACCGAATGATAATAGTGCAGCGTAAAGCGCTCACCCGGCTGCAGCGGCACCACCAGCAGTGGTGGTCCGCCTTTGACTGGCCTGACGCTTAATTCCAGGCCTCCGGGCAAACGCCAGCATATGAAAAAAAAGGCAACGACCAGGCCGGCTGCCGCCAGAAGCGGCAGCCGGCGTTTCCCGGTCAAAGCCTTCATTTACGGCATCAGCCCGGCCGGCACGGAAACCCCTTTTTCTTTCAGATATTTGATCGTGCCCGGATGCAGCGGGATGGGGGAGTATTTGACCGCATTTTCAGGCGTCGTATAGGCGGCCGACGGATGAATCTTGAGCAGATAATCCTGGTGCTCATACAGCGATTTTACCAGTTTATAGACCAGGTCCGCGCTCAGGCCGGCCTGACAGATCATCACATTCCACACACCGATGGTGGGAACGGCCGCATCCACTCCGCGATACACGCCGCCGGCCAGATCCACCGCCGAATATTGGGAATTGGCCGCCAGAATCCTCTTTTGCTGTGCCGGGGTGAAATTAATGATGTGAATATCATGGGTGGTGGCCAGATCCAGAATGGAGCTGGTTCCCGGTCCCACCGACCACACACCGACTTCGATGGTGCCGTCTCTTAAGGCATTAGAGCTTTCGGTAAAGGACAGACGGCTGTCTTTGTAGGAATCCAGCGGGATGCCCAGGGCTTTGAAGACGGTTTCGGCCATAAAATTGGTGCCGCTGCCCGGGCTGCCGGAGCTGATATTTTTACCTTTAATCTGTTCAATGTTGGTAATCCCGTATTTTTTAAGCGTGACCACCTGCAGCAGATTGGGGTACATGATGGCCATGGACAGGATATCGTGTTTTTTACCCTTGAATTTGGACAGCCCCTTGAAGCCGGCCACGGCCACATCGCCCATGACCTCACCGATGACGGTTTCGCCCTTGTGCGCCAGGCGGACGTTTTCCACACTGGCACCGGTAACCTCGGCCACCGCCCGGACCCCGCTGGCATATTTGGTCCAGATTTCGGCCACACCACCACCATAGGGGTAGTAAATCCCGCCGGTGCCGCCGGTTCCGATGGAAACAAATTCAGTGCGGGCCAAAGCCGGACCGCTAATCAATAAAACCGCACATAATAGTAAAATGCCCGCAAGGACATATTTAAATCCTAGCTTTTTCATCTTAAACATCCTCCTTGATTTCGGCTATGAGTTGATGTAATGGCAAGTGGCTACTGGTCCATCGTTGTGACCATTACCGAGATTTTCTTTGAGCGTTCCTTTGTGCCGATAAATGGGATTTTAATGTTAGCGGATTTGCCCGGAGCGATCACCGGCGGTTTGCCCTTGCGCGGCACATAATGTCCGGCTGCTTTGTCCATATCTTCTAAAAAGATATTGACGCGATAGCGCAATGGCTTTTCGGTGGGATTCATCAGACCGACGGTAAAAATCAGAGAATCCTGGCCGCCGTGTTTGTCCAAGACACAGCCAAAATTGGTGAGTTTGGCCTGTTCGGTGACCGACCAGTGGATCTTGGCGTCACAGTTGACCGTTTCCGGCTTGCCTTTGCCGCTGCTGGCGCAGCCGGTCAGCCAGACCCCCAGAGCCAGACATAACACCAGGATTGGAATTGCTTCTTTCATTTTCTTCATCCTCAAACCTCCTTATTCAATGGGAAGCTATCTCAAAACGCATCTAAGGTTCCCGGGTTGGGCCCGTTACCCGCTTGTCCGCCTTTGGTGGATTGGCCCGTTTGCCGGCAAACATGAATTGGTGGTCTGCTATTTTCGAAACAGCTTCGAGTTAATGAATTGCCTGTTCTACCGTTGAACACAAAACCCCGCACTCCGGAGGAGAATCGGGGTTTTTAGTGCACTTGAATGTTGGCCAATTTGTTCATTGAAAATCCGGAATCTATTGGTTATTATTCAACATATTCATGGAAAGGCCTATCCAATACCAGTAAAATAGAACCGAAGTCAAGTCGATTGTAGGCCCATCGTGCGCCATTTGAGGCCGCCATCAGCGGGCCGGCCTTCACGCCGATGGTGCCTTCGGCGATGTCCGGCCACAGATGGCAGCCGATGGCATAATCCACGGTCGGATTTTCCATCACCCCCATCACGCCGGATTGCGCGATGCCGGTGTGCACATCCAGATCCAGGGTTTTTAAATAGCGGGTCACATAATTGGCGGTTTTCTTTTCAGTGTAGGCGGTTTCCGGGATCCGGTGCAGATCGCAGCGGATTTTGATAACCAGATCTTTGTTCATACACAACCCGTGGGCTCCGATCAACGTTTAAGAATTGATGGTGTTGCTGGGCATCCTGACGGTGTGTCGGCAGGTGGTGGTGGGCGCCGTTGTCGCGATTTGGAAAGAATGGTCGGATTAATGCAGGCGGGCGGTATCAAACGGGATCTCAAGATGATAGACACCGCCTTCCAGATGTGCCCGAACCGGCAAATTGCCTTTTTTAAAAACCTTCATAATACCGCCAATATTGGAATACAACACTTCGGCCACAAACCCCCGGACACCGCGTTCTTTGGCTACCCGAATCAACAGCCGGTACAAAAAGGTGGCGAGGCCGTGGCGCTGATAATCTTCATCAACCACAAAGACCACCTCGGCAAAAGGGCTGCCTGGAATCTTGATATAGCGTGCTTCGGCGATGATGCGGCCTTTGCCTTCTACACCTACCAGCCCGATGATGGACATGACCTGGTTCCAATCCACATTGACGTATTCCTGCATTTTGGCATGCGGCATGCTGCTGACGGTCTGAAAGTAGCGGTAGTATACCGTTTCTTCTGAAAACCGATAAAACAGATGACGCATGCCTTCTTCATCAGAGGGGCGGATGGCCCTAACGCGTACGCTCAGATTATCCCGGACCTGATATATTTCGGCAATTTCGGCCGGGTAAAGGCGAGCGTTGTCGGCCAGAAAAATCTGGTCGTGGTATAAAATCTTTTTTTCTTTTGCTTGCTGCACCAGATTGGCGCGGTCATCCGGATGGGCAATATCGATTAAGGCCTGAGCGCGCTCTCTGATGGTCCGTCCTTTCAAATAGGCCACCCCGTATTCGGTCACAATGGCGCCAATGGATTCAAAGGCACTGAATTGGTTGGGCAGATCGGCAATCGACAGCAGAATATTCGGCCGTTCCTTTGGGTCCCGGCTGGTCAGGGCAAAAATGGAATGCCCGCCTTCGGATAACTCCGCTCCGTTTAAAAAATCCATCACTTCGGCCGGTCCGGTGGCCACATTGCCTTTCCCGGTGTAAAGCCCGATGCGGCCGTACAAATCCACCTTGCGGGCTGCAACGACGGTAACAAATTTAGGATTGCGTCCAATGATCAACGGATTAAACACTTTATCGATGCGCTGAAATTCTACCAGCGGATTTTTATCCAGCCATTGCATCAGCTGGGGTGTGCCCAGAGCATAGGATGTTAAGGATTTACCACGATAGGTGTCTTTGCGCCGATTGGTGACTGCTCCGCTTCGGATCAGATCCATTAACGGATCCGTAAAAAGGGGTGAATGGATACCCAGATTGTGCTTTTTTTGTAATTTTTTGCACAACGACTCGTACAGCGGGCCGATTGAAAACGCCAGGCAGCTGCCATCCTCAATCAAAGAAGCGGTGTTTAAAGCGACCTGATCTAAGACCGCATCTGTTTCCCAGCGGTCAAAATATATAGGGGGTTCCGTCGAAGGCACCAAAAAATTAAATTCAGACACGTGCACAAAGGTATCCCCAAAGGTACACGGGATATCGGTGTTGATTTCACCGACCCGGGTGGCTGCCTGATCCAGGACCTCCCGGGCCACATCAACCGCAATTCCGAGGCTGCAGAATCCGGCTTCGTTGGGTGGGGTAATTTGGACGATGGCTACATCGACCGGTGCCAGGCGGGATTCGATCAGTTGGGGAATTTTTACGAACCGACTGGGTATCAGGTCCACCCGGCCCGCCTGGATAGCCTCATCGGCTACCCAGCCGGAAAAAAAAGTGGTTAAGCGAAACTTCTGGGATTGCAGTGCTTGCAAGGAAACCGCATCACCAATGCTGACCAGCTGGATCAGCTCCAGATCCTCCAGATTTTTGGCATTAGCGGTCATCAAATGCCGCACCATGGTTCGGGGTTCAGCCCCTGCCGTCCCCACGAAGATGCTCATACCTGGCTTGATTCTGCCGGTCACGGTTTCGGTGGTAACCACCTTTGCTTCCCAATTGTCAGCCGTGATGATGTCCATTGGTATACTCACTTGCCGCTCTGTTCAACGGCATTGCCCATTAGTGCTTTGACCTTGGCAATTAAGTGGTCATTGTGGAACGGTTTGGTGATGTAAGCATTTGCGCCCAGGGCCAAACCCCTGGCAATTTCAGCCTCATCGCCCCGGGCGCTTAAAAAGGCAATTTTAATGTTACAGTAAGCGGGATTTGTGCGGATACATTCACAGACCTCCCACCCGCTCATTCCGGGAAGCATAATATCCAGCAGGACCAGGTCGGGTTTGTATTGGCATATGAGTTCCAGCGCATCCTCGCCTTTTTCAGCCACCAGCACGCTGTAGCCCTGTTGTTCCATCAGAAACTGGATGGCCACCACGACACTGGACTCATCTTCCACGATGAGAATCGCTTTTGACATAGGACGTCACCTCCTTTGTAGCACCACCAGAATGGCTGTTATCAAAGCGGAACTGCACGATACCGCTTAAACTCGGCGATAGAATCTGAAAATATGCTGGTTTGGCTGCTGCGCAAGAGTTCGAATCAGAGGTTCTTGTAGAAGAGAGAACAGAATGGGTTGACCTGGTTCACTTTGGCAGATCATAAATGCGTTTCAGGTCCGATTGGCGTGAGGTCTACAACTGAATCTAATACTCTTATATCGCATTTTCAATGTGAAGGGTAAAAAAAAACAGCCTATGGATTTGGGCTGCCTTTTTGAGGCCCTTGGGAGGGATTTTGTGATGGCCTTATTTTTGAAAAAACATCCTGAATTTTACCCCGGCGCCTTCAAATGAGGTTCTTACAATTTCGCCGTTGGCCATGATCGTTTTGCGTACACCGGGGAAATCAAATTTGATGGCGATCTCCTGCCCCACAAATAAACGTTGGTTGGTATCAATGAAAACGCCACCTGAACTGATATTATTAATGGGTGCCTTAAAATCGCCTTCCATGGTCTGGCAGTCGGCAACCACCAGCCACTGTCCGTTGACGCTTTTGCGGGCATCTTTTCTTCTTTCTAAATTTTCGATTTGGGCATTTGGGATGAAGTTGCCATACATCGTTTATGTTTTCCTTATCTATATTTTTGGTGTTGGTTTGCTATCCGGATGACATCAACCAGATATACAAGTGTTGTGCCAAATTTTTAACCGCTTGATATTTATAATTTTTTATAGAATAGAGCGTCATTTTTCATCTAAAAATTATACAAAATGAAACAGACCTGTGATTTTTTTTTAACATTTGAATCCGGTGAACCCCTGAAAATATGAAAGCGTGAACAAAATGAGTTGCTCACGCTTTCTACGATCAAACGATGGCATTTGGCCACAAGTTCCATGCTGGACACCTGGTTTTAATCAAGGGCTGGTCTGCGGTAATTCATCACCGCCAAAGCTCTTGGGTACGCCTTCATATGGCGTTCTTCTGCTCGACTTAATGGTTTTTGGATCCCGCATCGTCTTTAAAATATCGATGCTGTCTTTTAATCCCTTGTTTATGCGGCACATCTCAAGGGTCATGCCAACTATCTGGGCTACCGCCTGGACAAAATTGACGTCATTTAAGGTAAATTCCCAGGGCTCGGCGGTGTAAACCCGCATACTGCCAATTAGCTTCTCGCCAATGATGATGGGAACCGCAAGGATCGAAGCAATACCTTCTTTTTTGGCGGCCTCGGGATATTGAAGCCGGGGATCATCGGTCACGTCATAAATGGCCACCGGCTGGGCATCTTGCAGGGATGATGCAATCGAACGCAGGGCACTGATCGGGCCTTTGTCCAGATAATCGTTGCTCAACCCATAGCTGCCAGCGAGTTTGAGCTCTTTGCTTCTGGGGCTGAAAAGAAATAACGTGCAGCCTTTAACGTTGAGGGCGTGGGTGACCCCTTCAACGGTAATCAAGATGATCTCTTCCGGATCCCGAATCATGGAAATGGCTTTGGTAATGCGAATCAGGCTCTCATAGTTTACGGTGGGCTTGTCCATGGTAACCTCCTTTCTGTTGAGTGGTGAACTGCATAGAGGGGCTCAACACGACTGGAGAAAAGTTCGGGTTACCCTGCCGAGACATGAATAGTAAGCAGAAGATTCGTTTCAAGCTCGGTGGTGATAGACGCCTGCGAAGTCGTTTGAAACATCGCGGTCGGATAATTAATCGGTGTTCCCGGAGTAGGGTGAGAAGTCGCTTTACGAAAAAGCCAACTCAGTGGTCGGATGCAACGGTTTGATCCGCTGCCGGCATATGGTGGTCTTGTCCCCTGAACAATTAAAATAGACGCTTACGGATCTAATTACAAGAAAAAAATTATAAGCTGTATCAAAATAATCCTGCCTGCCCCGTCATAGCTTCAGCGACGACGCGCCTGCCACGGCATAGTTTGATAAAACGACGCCGGGTAAATCCTGCCTAAAAAAACATCTGATGGCTCAACGGGCTCAACCGTCGATCCGATATCTCACTTGCCGGCCAGAAACAAAAGCGGCAGCGGCGTGATCGCCACACTGATTAGCAAAAAGTATCTGGGAAACGTATAGAGCCTGCTCATTCCGGCAATCAAGCCGATGCCACCGCCGCCGCCGATCAAAGCGTTGCCGGGCAGATTCAATATGAGGGCAATCAGCAAGTAGCGATGTTTGAGCAGAAAAGGTAAAATTTTGGAAGGCGCACTTTGCAGCAAGACATCAAATCTTTGTTGAGGACTTAAAGGTTCCAGTGTAAGCATCAGATACCGGGCCTTGCTCAGATGCAGCCACTCCAAAAAGCGGGCAAAGGCCTTGAGCGGTATCAGCCGGCCAATCGCAAAGCTCAGCGACAGGGACAAGGCGGTGCACACATAGATCAGCACCACACCCTGCGGGCCCGGCATGACCATCAGCGCCAGACCCAGCTCGATGCCTGGCACAAAGGGCATCGCCATCCAGAGGATATAGACCCCGATGGACAACCACAACATCGTCATCATCGGTACCTTTAATATCTAATTAGCCCAAAAGCAATTACCTATAATTTATTAATTGAATGGTGAAAAGTGCCCGCCAGGGCAGACTGGTTTTGGTTTGTCGGTATCTCCCGACAAACCAAAAAATAAGTTATCTCTGTGTTCTCTGTGCTCTCTGTGGTTTGAAAAACTCAAATGCCCTGCGGATCAACTATGAGCTATCAGCTTTGAGCTATTGTTAATCTGCGGTCAATTAAGATCAAATAGTCAATCCAGGCTATTAAAGAGGGCAAACAGCAGTCCCCGAATTTTGGGGGACATCTCGTCAAATTGCATGCCGATTGCCAGTGCTTTAGCCCCGCCATGAACAATTTCACGGCGCCAGGCGACTTTACCGGAGATTTTCAGCAGCAGTGTGTGGGTGACGACACTGACATATATTTTTGCATTTGTCGTGCTTTCGTGCAGCTTTAAAACATTCCAGGGCTCAGAGAGTTTGGCGGCATCGATGATGATGCTCATGCCCCCGATCGAGATGTCCTCTGAGGCGCCTTCCAGGTAGATGGCTTCATCGGGTGAATGTTCCGGGTATATCTCAAGCTCCAGCAACAGCGAGAATTTATGGCGGGTTTCCTTGCGAATGGTTTCCTGAGAACCTTCCTGGTCTGTATAAGAGCGAATACTCAACAAGTCGATAATTCCCAGTTCAATGTTTGGGTATTTTCGGCATATGCGCATCAGTTTTTCTTTGGGAATCCTGACCAATTCAGTCGGCTCAAGCGTTTCTATATAAGATTGCGACCGCTGCTCTTTATTGAACGGATAGATATCACCAAAAAAATCATTTTCGGTCAGTTCCAGGGTGGGTTTGCGAAAAACTTTTCGCTGATTTTGCAGCGTCAGGTAAATGGAATCCTTCAGTCGGCCGGATACGATAAAAAACAGATGATCCTCGGGGTCACCAATTTCTTCAACCACATGGTTGGCCGGCAGCTGGATATTCTCAAAAAGGGAGCACAGGGCCTTTAGCTCTTGGATGGTTAATTTAGAAAAGAAATGACCAATGGGCAGTTTTTTATTCTGGCTGCTATCGAGCTCGGTTAAAAAGGCCTTTACATTTTGATCGGAAGGCATTTCTACATGCCACTGGGAAATTTTAGCAACAATCGCCGGCAACATTTTACCGCTGTTCAAAAACAGGATAGCGGTCCGGTTATAGGCCTTGGCCGCCGCATCATGCATCTTATTTTTTAAAAGTAAATCTGCATAAATCCGAACGAGTTCAGGATTATCCGGAAATTTATCTAAAATTTCGAGCATCAACTCAATTGAATTGATCACAATTGAACCTTCAATAATATGCTCGATAGTGTTTTTATCGATTTTAAATTGATGCAGCGCAGATTTTCTCATAAATTCGGGCACTTTCAATAAAATCACCTTTTCGCTTTATTTGCCGGTCAGTTTAGAATTCTAACACAAATCAAAGGGTTATCGGTCCGTAAATGATGGAACTAATATCGGCAACTTCCTCTAAAATCTTAAGATGTTAAATAGATAAAGATTTTAATGGCTGCGCCGATAATGAAGTTATGAGACACAATGATAGGCGACAAAACCCCAGAGTTCGCATTTGTGATCCAATTGCCTTTTTAAGTCTGGACTCAAACGGCAATTCGTCGCATCACAATGTCGCTATGGTTCGTGATGTCAGCAAAACAGGCATCCGGATTGAAACATTTCAGGCCATCAGCTCAGAAGACATCATATTAATGTTTTTTGATTTGGATCGAAAACAAATGGAAGTGAGGGGTGCGGTTATATATTGCGTTAAAAATGATTGCGGACTTTACAATGTCGGCATCAACCTGGCCGGGACTTCCTCAGAAAACCGGCAATTTGTCAAAGCTCTGGTTAAATCCTACCACTATATGAAGACAAAATCGCAGATAGCCATATCACCCGGTCTCCAGAATTAGTTAAATGGTCAAGTCGTCGAATCGTTAACTAGTTCAATCATTAGCGGATCTTAATCAATTTTTAATTTTTAAATTTATCTGAATAATCAGCGAAATCCTCCACAAAAATTGGCGGACACGTCTGTGGTTAAATAATAATTTCCAGTTCAACATCATGTCCTGGTCGTCCCGTCACCGGAAAGCTTTTCAACCGCTCTGCGCATCAACCGGGCAATCGGCATCTTCTGCGGGCAAAGCTTCTCTGCCAGTCCACTATATCTGATCTGTTACCATAATGTCGTCTATTAAGAAAAGGTCCTTTTTGTTCCGAGAGTGTTTTTTGGGCGTCCCCATACCTAATTACTAAAAATTTCCGATTGAAAATTAAGATGGATTTGCGTAAGTTTGATGAAATGTTGCGGCTTGCACATTAATATGATTTTTTTTCGCATATTTTAAAACAGGAAAAAATCAAATGAAGGTTGTTTTTCATGAAGATTTTTACAAGGTGTATACCGGCGATCCGGCATCGGCCCCCGGGCGCATGGAGGCCATCGTCGAAGCCATTGAACCGCACGTAGAGTTCATTCAAGCAGAGCCCGCCGTCCGGCAGCACATCGCCGCCATCCACAGCGAAATGCATATCCAGCAGGTCGAAAACCAGGGATTATACGAAATCGCGGTGCTGGCTGCCGGCGGGGCCATTCAGGCCGCCCAAATCGGTCTTTCCGAGCCCTGCTTTGGTTTGATCCGTCCCCCGGGGCACCATGCTTCTGCCGCCTCAGCCTGGGGATTTTGTTATTTTAATAACATGGCTGTGGCTTTAGAGGCGCTGCGACGCAAGAACAAAATCAAAAGCGCTTGTGTGCTTGATTTCGATCTTCATTTCGGAGACGGCTCGATCAATATCTTAGAAAAGCGAAACTGGGTGACCGTTAACAATATTGAAAGCCGCAGCCGCAGCGATTATCTGAAAGAGGTGGAATTGGCCATGAAAAACTGTCAGGTGGATCTGATCGGCATTTCCGCGGGTTTCGATAACCACACCGACGACTGGGGCGGTCTGCTCTATACCGAAGATTACGAAGAGATTGGTTACCGGGTCAGATCAGCTGCCGATGCCATGGGAGGTGGTTGTTTTGCCATCCTGGAGGGAGGATACAATCATGAGGTGCTCGGGCAGAATGTAATGGCCCTGATCGCTGGCATGTCCAGGGTGTAACGCCGCACCCCAGTCCAACGCTTTAATTAAGAGGGACGCCCATTAAATTATAAGTTTCGCATTAATCTTCATGCAAGGTTTCAACTTGGACGCGGCATGTATTACTCGGAAAAGCGCCGCCCGGGGACATGGCATCTTTGGTGAGTACGTTTACGCTCCCGCCGTTATCAACTCCTTCTGCATCCGGCTGAAACCAGGCACCTGCAT
>JAHEIW010000030.1:0-36054 GCA_024639185.1 Deltaproteobacteria bacterium
ATCAGTTTGCAAGCAAGTCCGCTGCCGCAGACGTGCCTGCAGCCCCTGAAGATGGAGGACCGCGTAACTGGCAAGTCACCGAGGTTTCCGGCGCACTAAATTTGCGGGAGCAGCCAACCACTGCGGCCAAAATTATCAACCTTAGGCTGGTGAAAAACTGTGGGTTTGCATTTCTAATTTTTACTTCATTGATTATTCACCAAAAAGATGGCGGACACTATATACTGTGGCCTGCCTATTGTTTTTGTGCTTGACAATATCTTGATATATTCCAAAGTGAATATTTATTTTGTTTCGCTGAGCACAGCGAAATTTTATTATCATACTTTTGCTAACTTGCCAGTATCTGCAAAATTGACAAAATCCAGATATGGAGATGGTGTCGCAACAGGGTAGGGTTATCATTTATACTGGAAATGGGTCTGATCAGTCTTTACTTTTCAGGATCGAGCTTCATGTGGTCGGGAACAATCATGGATTCGACGATGATTTCTTTAAAGGACAGCGCTTTGATACCCAATTCGAACTCTTCGCTCAAATCATTAACCTGATCAAAGCAGTTGTGGCAGGGGGTGATCACGATTTTGGCGCCGGTCTGCCGGATCTGATCGGCCTTTAATTTTCCAGAGGCCATGCGGTAGGGCTTATAGTCCGGGCCCATGGGCATGATACCGCCCCCGCCCCCGCAGCAATGGTTGTGTTCGCGGTTGGGGGCCATATCCCTGAAATCCTCGGCAATGTACGGGATGATCTTACGGGCGTGTTCCCACAGGCCGCCGTTGCGGGATACGTTACAGGGGTCCTGGTAGGTGATGGGTTCTTTTATTTTTTTAGCGGGATCAATCTGGATGCGGCCGTCGCGAAGATATTCATACATCAATTGTACATAGTGCTTTACTTTAACTGGTGGCATGCCATCCGGGTAACCGGCCATGTAGGGGCCCTCGAAGACCATCGATCGGTAAGCGTGGCCGCACTCGGTAATCAGAATATACCCGGCGTTTAATTCCTCAGCTTTGTTATAGACATTTTTGACCTGTTTGCCGGCCAGCTTGCGATTGCCCGCAAACATCGGCAGATTGGTGCAATCCCAGCCAAAAGTCGGCATGGTCCAGCTTTCTTTGGCGGCCGCAAAAATAATGGCGGCATAAGAGATATCCTGGGGGTAGTAAACCGGCTCGCGCGGATTGACGGTATACATGTATTTGGTATCGGGCTGGTCGATGGGGATGGTAACGCCCTTGTAATCATCTTCGACTTCTTCAACCATCCATTCGCAGGTGTCCACCAGCTCCTCTACGGGTATGCCCATGTGATTGCCGGTTTTGTCGCAATGGTCTGAAAAAAAAGCCAGCTGCTTGGGGGTAATGCCTTGGGAATGGCAGATGCTGCGGGTGATGGCGATCATGGTGGCCACATCGATGCCAAAAGGGCAGTACATCGAACAGCGTTTGCACATGGTGCATTGCAGCCAGGCGATTTGATAGCATTTTTCCAGAAAGGCGCGATCCACATTTCCCTTGCGCCGATACATTTCGCCCAGTGTATGCCTGAATTTATAGGCCGGGCTCAAACGCGGGTCCCGGTCATTGGCGACATAGACAAAGCAACTTTCGGCACACAAGCCGCAGCGGGAACAAATGCTCAACCAGGTTTTAATACGGGCCCCATCGTTAGCCTTCAAAATGGCACGCACCTGGTCGACGTCCACGGGTTTGCCGGTATCGTCTTCAAACTCAAATTTCTTCTCACCAACTTTTGACATTTCTTTAACCCTGAAAAAAATAAATTAAACTTGTTTCAGAAGGTTCAGATTTTGTCAGAGGCCAAGGCTTGATTCGACTCAAAAGTGGAGCATACGCGTTAGTACGTGAGCATTTTGAGTCGAATTGTAACGCAGGCATCTGGCAAAAGATGGGCCTTATGGAACAAGTTTTTACCACGATCTTGCCCCTCTGCGCCCCCCCATCTCAAAGCCGATAAACGCCCGGGTGAAGAAAAAAAGCACCATATGGGCCAGCTTGGTGACTGGAATAAGAATCAGCAGAATCTGGCTCAAGACAATATGTAAGATCAGCATCACTTCATAGGGCCCCCATTGATGATAGGCCAAAAATCCGGTGATAAACGGCAGCATGGTGATGACCAGCAGGGTATAGTCCCAGGCACTGGTTAAGATTCTAACCTCCGGTCTGATGCGGCGGCGGATAATTAAAAACAGGGCCGCCGCAATAAAGATGAGGGTCAATGCGTCTGACAGCCCATCCGGTATTGACCAGAGGGTGACGCCCAAGGCTTCCTCCCACAACAGAATGTGGGCGCTTAAAAACAGCGGCACGGCCACTAACGACAGATGAAAGCTAAAGGCAGCAATTGAAAAAATCGGTTGCTGTCGCATGGAAGCGCTGGCAAACGGGACCAACCAGTGAAAAATGGATCGTAATCCCCAATCCATGTTGAAATGATTGTAAATCACGCGATCTTTTTTACGGCTCAAATGAAATAATAAAGCCATTCGGATCAGCAGTCCGCCAATAAAGAAAATGAAGGTAAACCAGAGAGCCGGCCCGGTTAAAAATTCATAAATGCTGTTCCAGTTTATTTCCGTTGTTGTCATCGATAGATACGCATTTCCTTGCTGAAGGACGTTGTTTTTCGGGCTGTCTGACCTTATTGGACAGACATACACAAAAAGGGGGAATCCTAATCCGATTTGCGGTATTTGTCAATTAAACTGAGCTGCGGGCGCCACTTTTCATCAGGGGCCCATTTACGAGGCATAAGCACCTGATGATCCGCTAAACTGGCAGGGTCATATGTGGCTAGGGTGGGCGATGGGCAGAGCAGGGCAATGATCAATCCCTGCTATTTGACAATCTTGATAATCTCTTTGAATTTGTCGCCTTTGGCGATTTTAAGCAATTCAAACAAAACGGTTTCAGTACTGGTCAGACCGGCGCCGGCCTGTTTGCATTTTTCAAGGCCGATTTGCCTGTTTTCAGCTGTGCGGGATGCAACCGCATCGGCAACAACCTGGACATCGTAATTTTGATCAACCAAATCGGCAGCCGTCTGATACACACAAACATGGGTTTCGATACCCGCCACCAGCATATTTGGGCGATCCAGCTTTTTGAGTTCCTTGATAAATTCCGCATTGCCGCAGCAACTGAAACTGAGTTTGCTCAGTGGCTGTTGGTCGGTTAAAAGCGCCGCGATTTCCGGTATGGTCGGCCCCAGTCCGTCCGGGTTTTGTTCGTTCCACAAGATCGGCAGTTCCAGTATCCGGGCGCCTTTGACCAGTCTGATGATTGTGTCGAAAAACCTTTCTTTGTTATGCATGGCCTGGGCCAGTTTTCCCTGCACGTCGACCAAAACCAGTGCGCTATTTTCAGCTGTCAGCATTCGTTTTTCCTCCATCAAAAACGGGCAGAGATTGGTGGAAGACTCTGCCCGCAGAATTCTAATCGGTGTTAAAATAAAACGACAAACAATGACTATTCGTCAAAAACAAGTTCGCTGCGCCATTTGCCAACCCGCAGCCATCGGTCTCTGCGTTCGTCAGCCTGGCGGCGCTCTTTACCGGATCTTCTTTCCAAACCGCCGCTTGCAAAATATGCAGCGCTCAGTTTTTGACGGCAATCCCGGTCGGTGCGGCGTTCACGCAGTGAACGCTCCCGCCATTCGCCCATTAAAATACGGTCACCATCCCGTTGTCGAATATCGTTTGACTTTCCCATTTGAGACCTGCCACAAGCGAGTCAACATTCACATGCGCTTATTAAGGTGTTTTTGTCGCTCATACATCCTTTATCGCCATTAACTTCAAAGCGATACCATTGCCAGCTGTCGCAAACAATTGCCCTCTGGGAAACGACGGTGCAACCTGATCAATATTCGTCTGATTTAATAAGAAAAATTTAAATTCATGTCAATGGAAAATTTTTAGATTTTCAGGTTACGGGTTACGAGTTGCGGGTTTCGCAATTCTGACTGCCAGCTGCCAGTGACCAGCAGCCAGAAGCCTGACCCATGAAATCAAAGGAGTTGGGGGAGGTAAGCTCGCCGAATGAAAGGATGGTGCTAACTTCTAATTTTAAGTATTTCGGCTTCGGTTTCCGAGAAGGCCTGGATCGCTTTGCGCTGATGAGCGGTCAGGCGGCTGAATTTTACGCCAATTCCCTCCTGGCTGCTCCAGACGATCTGACCGGTGATGGTAAGCGCTTTTTGATTGCGGGGGGCTGCAAAGGTCATGATGATTTCCTGACCGCTGAAAAAGGCATTGCCGGTTTCAATGAATACGCCTTGATCGTTGATATCCAGTATGTAGCCATCGAACTGGCGACCCCGAACGAGATACGTTAACGGAATCAAACAGGGCTTGCGTGAAAGTTTGCGTCGCTCACTGTTGTTACGGGCATGCACTTTTTTCTGCAAATGGTTCAGCAGCGTGCCCTGCTGCTCTTCGGACAGGTCAATAACAATTTTGAAAAGCTGTGCGCTGAACCTATCGCCCAGTAAATCTTTTAAGAGTATTACGAACTGATCTTCAGAAATATGATTGATTAACTCAAATAGGCGCGCGATGGTTGCGTAATTGCCAAGTGATGTATCCAATGCCTTCATTCTTTTTTCCTTAAAAATTCAAAATACGGTCCAATTTTTCTTTGATTTATATTTAGGCCCCATTCATCTTTATGGGCCTGCCATGTGCATTATCGGTCGATGAAACCTTTAACTTGATGCTCAATCAAGGAAATGGGTAAACAATCCAACGATTTGGTGGAGATTTGGCCATAAATTGTTTTCTATGGCAACCTCAGTCGGCGAATGTCACTCATACCGAACGCGGCTTTAGCCGCACCATATTTTTTATTGCCAAACCCAACTGCTTTCTGTTATACCTATTTTATTTAATTTCAATTGTTTAATTGATGAGGGAGATTCATTACTTCTGATCCGGAATCTAATTTTTGAATTGCGTTTTTGATGACCCGGCGATCCTCATTGACGTGACTGCATTGGGATGATGTTTTCGAGGAATAACGACGGGGAAACCTTTAATTCCAGAAAAAAGGAGGCAATATGATGACACGTTTCAAACTAGTTGTAGCGGTCTTATTGGCGGTGGTTCTGACGGCCGGTATTGCATGGGCCGGGACGCTTGAGGAAGTACGTGCCAGAGGCCATCTCATCGTTGGTGTGAACGGTGGCGTATTTGGTTTCAGCATGCCCGATGATAAAGGCGTCTGGAAGGGGCTGGATGTCGACACCGCAAGGGCGATTTCCGCAGCTATATTCGGCGATCCCAACAAAGTCAAATTTAGTGCGCTTACCGCGGTGCAGCGCTTACCGGCGCTTCAGGCCAAGGAAATCGATGTGCTCTGCCGCAATACCACCCAGACACTAACCCGCGAAACCATCAATGGTTTGAATTTTGCTCCCGTGAACTATTATGATGGTCAGGGATTTCTGATCTCCAAGAAACTGGGGGTTAAGAGCGCCAAGGAACTTGGCGGTGCGACGGTCTGCGTTTTGCCGGGCACGACCACCGAAATGAATGCGGCTGACTTTTTCCGCGCCAACAACCTGAAATGGAAACCGGTGGTTATCGAGCAAACCGCCGAACTGAACAAGGCCTTCTTTGCCGGGCGCTGTGATGTTCTGACGTCGGATATGTCTCAATTAGCCGCCCAGCGGTCCGTTTCTCCGAATCCGGCAGAATATGTATTGCTGCCTGAGATTATTTCCAAAGAACCCCTGGCTCCGGTTGTACGTCATGGGGATGACCAGTGGTTTGACATTGTCAAATTTACGGTCATGGCCTTGATTAACGCCGAGGAGATGGGGATTACTTCCAAAAACGTCGATGATATGCTTAAAAGCAAAAATCCGGAAATTCAACGTTTCTTGGGCGTGTCTCCAGGCATGGGTAAAGCGTTGGGCCTGGATGAAAAATGGGCCTATAATATCGTTAAAATGGTTGGAAACTATGGCGAGATTTATGAACGCAATGTCGGGCCCAATACGCAGCTGGGTCTAAAACGGGGTCTGAATGCATTGTGGACCGAAGGTGGTATCATGTATGCCGCTCCGTTCAGATAATCGGTTAGAAAGGTGCCCCACATCCCAAGTGGGGCACCACTTCAATCAGCGCGAATTGGAGTTAACCTCTGCACCTCTACCGAAATCCGATTCGTGTTGTGCCCAGCAAAGAGATCGCCATGGTAGCGGACGAAAATGCAATCCAGGCGCACGCCAGTGCGCCTGAAAAAGTTCCATTTTGGCTTGATCCTAAAAAGCGTGCCATTGTTTATCAGATTGGCGTGCTGTGCATGTTCGGATTGCTGGCCTACTATCTGATCTCCAACACCCTGAACAATCTTGAAAAACAAGCAATTGCCACCGGGTTTGGTTTTCTGAACAAGGAATCATCCTTCGAGATCGGTGAGACCCTGATTCCGTATTCGGCCGCCAACACTTACGGGCGCGCCCTGGTGGTCGGCGCCCTTAATACGCTCAAGGTGGCTTTTATCGGCATTGTGATCACCTTAATATTAGGGGCCATCCTGGGCGTGGCCCGCCTGTCCGGCAACTGGCTGGTGTCAAAAATAGCCGCTATTTACATTGAGGTGATGCAGGATATCCCGGTGTTATTGCAGCTGTTTTTCTGGTATGCGATTTTTTATGAAACCCTGCCATCACCCCGACAGGCGCTCAATCCGTTTTATGGGCTCTTTCTGTGCAACCGCGGCATCATCTTTGCGGCTCCGGAATCTCATCCGGCCCATAAATTTATGCTCCTGGCCTTTATTTTAGCCTGTATCGGGGTTTATTTTTTCCGGCGCTGGGCAAAAAAAAGACAGGATGCTACCGGAAAAGCGCTGCCGGTTTTTCGTATGTCGATCAGTGCCATCATTGGCCTGCCGCTGATCGCCTGGTTGGTCTATGGCGCTCCAACGACAATGGATGTGCCAACACTGACGGGTTTTAACTTTAAAGGCGGAATAACCCTCAGCCCTGAATTTATCGCCCTGCTGTTGGGTCTGGTGCTTTATACGGCCGCATTCGTGGCTGAAGTGGTGCGGGCCGGCATTCAATCGGTCAGTAAAGGTCAGCGCGAGGCGGCCATGTCGATTGCCTTAAGACCGACGCAGGTATTGAATCTGGTCATTTTACCCCAGGCACTGCGGGTGATTATACCGCCTTTGACCAGCCAGATGCTCAACCTGACCAAAAACAGCTCGCTGGCAGTGGCCATTGGATTCCCGGATTTTGTTTCGGTTGCCAACACCACCATTAATCAAACCGGCCAATCCATTGAGGGGGTAGCCCTGATTATGGCGGTCTATCTCATTTTCAGTTTGTCCACATCGGCTTTTATGAACTGGTATAACAAAAAGGTTAAACTGGTCGAAAGATAAAGAGCGAATGGAAGCTTATGTTCAAGAAACATTGGCAGAAGAGTTAAAGCCACCGGTTACCAGTAAGGGCGTCATTGGATGGGCGAAATCCAACCTGTTCGATGGCTGGTTTAACTCCCTGCTGACCCTCGTAACGCTGTATTTTCTGTGGAAAGTCATTCCGCCCCTTGTTCGCTGGGCCTTTATCGACAGTTTGTGGAATACCACCGGTGCTGTGTGCCGGGATGCAGACGGTGCCTGCTGGTCGATTATCACAACCAACCTGCGCTTTATCCTTTTTGGCTTCTATCCGCATGATCAACATTGGCGGCCACTGATCGCCATTGTTCTTTTATGCGGTTTGCTATTCTATAGCCGCAATCGAAATCATTGGAACACATATCTGGTTTATGCCTGGATCATCGGTCTGGTGGTGATGGGCGTGCTCATGCGGGGAGGGATCCTTGGGTTACCCGGGGTCGAAACGTCCCAATGGGGCGGTCTGCCGTTGACGTTGTTGCTTTCAATTTTCGGGCTTACCGCAGCGTATCCGCTGGGGGTGCTTCTGGCTCTGGGACGCCAGTCTGAAATGCGGGCCATAAAGATGTTGTGCGTTGTATATATCGAGTTGATTCGTGGCGTCCCGCTGATCAGCCTCCTGTTTATGGGGTCGATTATCTTTCCGTTGTTCCTGCCGGAAGGCGTTACCATCGGTCAAATCCTGCGAGCTCAGGTGGCCATTATCCTGTTTACAGCCGCCTATATCGCCGAAGTCGTGCGCGGTGGTTTGCAGGCCATGCCGCGCGGGCAATATGAAGCCGCCGATTCCATCGGATTAAGCTATTTTCTGACCATGCGGTTGATTATTTTACCCCAGGCCTTAAAAATTGTGATACCGCCGACGGTGAGTATCCTCATTTCCGCATTTAAAGATACGTCTCTGGTGGTGATCATCGCGCTCTGGGATCTGCTTAAAACCACGCAGTCTACGCTTTCAAACCCCGAATGGATGGGATTTAGCCGTGAGGCCTATATTTTTGTTGCCATTCTTTACTTTTTGGGCTGTTTCTCGATGGCCAATTACAGCCGTAAGCTGGAAAAGGAATTGTCTACCGAAGAACATTAGTGGTTGAGTGGTTTTTCTACCATTTACAGTGGGAATTTTAACACCGCAAAGGACACGAAGTTTGCGAAGGGCTTTTAAAGCTGTTCTATGAATGTTATTCTCTGTGTTCTTCGTGCGCTTCGTGGTCAATTACTATTTTTGTTTGAAATTGATATCGCTTTGGTCATTTTTAAACCATAATATGAGGTTATAGATGAACGAGGAAACGGCAGAAAACAGCGATTTGCAGGCCACGGAGGAACCCATTATCGAAATCATCGATATGCATAAGTGGTTTGGGGAATTCCACGTGTTGCGTGGTATCGATTTGACCATTCAACAAAAAGAGCGCATTGTCATTTGCGGCCCGTCGGGTTCCGGGAAATCAACCCTGATTCGTTGCATCAATCGTTTGGAGGAACACCAACGCGGTCAAATTATCGTCGACGGCATCGAACTGACCAATAATCTCAAAAATATCGAAAAAATCAGAACCGAAGTCGGCATGGTTTTCCAGCATTTCAATCTTTTTCCGCACCTGACCATCGTCGATAATCTGGCCCTGGGACCGATCTGGGTCCGAAAAGTGCCCAAAAAAGAAGCTATTGAGGCCGCCATGCATTATCTCGAAAAAGTTCATATTGCCGAGCAAGCCCAAAAATTTCCCGGACAGCTTTCCGGTGGTCAGCAGCAACGGGTCGCCATTGCCCGCAGCCTGTGTATGTCGCCCAAAATCATGTTATTTGATGAGCCCACCTCCGCACTGGATCCGGAGATGATCAAAGAAGTTTTGGATGTTATGATTGACCTCGCCAAGGAAGGTATGACCATGATTGTGGTCACCCATGAGATGGGTTTTGCCAAAAGCGTGGCGCACCGGGTGTTATTTATGGATTTCGGGCAGATAGTTGAAGGCAACACGCCCGAGGAGTTTTTCGAAAACCCCCAGCATGATCGCACCAAATTGTTTCTCAGTCAAATTTTGCATTAATGCCCTATGGTTTCTTACCCCAGACCGCGTCTTGAAACGCATGGAATGTTGGAATGGTGCAAGGATGGAAGAATGGTTAAAAAAACACTATTGCCGTTACGATATCATTGCTCTAAGGGTAGGTTTTAAGCCTCCGGCGTCCATATTTTACCCGCTTCCAGGAATAGTCCTTTTCTAAATTAGACCGCCTCACATTATCTTGCTACTGTCTATCCTTTTGTTATTTTTGATATTCAGTCAATAATTTGCAGAAATTGCCGATATTTCAAGATTTCATCATTCCAACGGCAACCCCACCAAACCAAGCTTTATTTTGTCGCCATATTTTAGTATTGATTTCCCTATCAAGGACAAAAATGGAGCCGAATCTTCGTGTTTATGCTAAAATAAGTCCTAATTGAGCCGAAAGGCACAATCACGGCTTTAGCGCTTAAGTTTAAAGTGTATCTGACCGATATAGCAATAAATTAGCGATAAAGTAGACCGGTGAAAGTCGACCGGAGTTGAACATGAATTTATATTACGCTGAAGGCGACCGGCAGGTCGGGCCCATCGGCAAAGCCGAGCTGCAGTCCCTGATAAAAAACAAAAAAATTGATTCTAAAACCCTTGTCTGGCAACCCGGCATGGCGGAATGGCAGGCTCTGGGCCTATTTGTGAAGGGCAAAACTCAGGGTGCGAAAGCATCCATGCAACCGGCACCGCCGGTGCAGCAATCCCTGTGCTCAGAATGTGGTCAGGCGTTTGCCGAGGATGACATGATCCGGTTTTCAGGCGTCTGGGTATGCGCCGGCTGCAAACCCATCATGGTTCAAAAAATAAAGGAAGGTGTCGCGGTTTCCGGTGCTATGGACTTTGCCGGTTTTTGGTTGCGTTTCGGCGCCTGGTTCATTGATTATATCATTTTAGGCATTGCCAGCATGGTTGTTTATCTTCCGATGACCTTTATGGGCGTTTATTCGGCGGATAAACCCGGTGTATTTCTGACCTTCCAGCTTATTTCAACAATTTTCAATTTTATCATACCGGCGGTCTATGAAACCTGGTTTGTGAGTAAATATGCGGCCACACCGGGCAAAATGGCCTGTAAAATAAAAGTAGTCCTGGCTGATGGCGGAAAAGTGAACTTCGGCAGAGCAGTCGGCCGGCATTTTGCAAAATACATCAGCGGGCTGACGCTAGGCATTGGTTATATCATGGCCGGATTTGACGATCAAAAACGGGCCTTGCACGACCGCATCTGTGATACGCGCGTGATCAAGTCAGCTGAACTTTGAAAATTTAGAATTTAGAATTTAGATTTTGGATTTAATGGTCGACGATTATGTTCAAACCTCAATTCTGGTTTCTCCTAATCCGCAATCCAAATTCCAAAATCCAAAATTTGGAATACTCCGGTTTTCCAATAGAATTTGAACAAAACAGCTCAAGATCAAAATAGCTTTGCTGTGAAAAACAGCCTTTGAAGGAGTGATTCGTGATTTCCTGTACCCGGTGCAAAACACCGCTTAACACACAGGCACTCAATACGTTTGCACTGGCGCCGTGTCCCAGCTGTAATGAACCCATTCGTGCGGATGTGTATGCGGCGCTTTTTCGCAAGCTGCCGTCCGGACACAGTGGTACGCCTTTACAGGGTGAACAGGAAGCCAGCTGTTTTTATCATCCGGCCAAAAAAGCGGCGGTTGCCTGTTCGGCCTGCGGCCGATTTTTATGTGCGCTCTGTGATGTTGATCTCAACGATCGGCATCTTTGCCCGGCGTGTCTGGAGAAAGGGAAGACCAAACGCAGGATTAAAAACCTGGAAAATCACCGGGTATGTTATGACACGGTCGCATTATCGATTGCGTTTATTTCATCACTTTTTGTATGGCCGACCATCCTCTCTGCGCCAATTGTACTATATATGGTGATTCGATACTGGAAAGCGCCCGGCAGCATCATTCCGCGCAGCAAAATTCGTTTTGTGCTGGCATTTTTAATTGCCGGTTTGCAAATTGTTGGATGGATATTGGTTTTCGGGGGCTTGATGACGTCTTGACGGCCGAATGCTATAGGGCCAAACTGGAACAGGAGATAAAATGATTAACCACTAAACCGAAAACTACGCTTGAAAGCTGGGATGCTGGGGAGCCAGGAAGCTTGATGGAGTGAATTATTATTAGCTTTCAAGCTTTCTGGCCTTATAGCTTCCCGGCCCATTTTTTGATTTTGTGGTTATTAAATAGTACCTGAGAATTGATTGCTTTTGGGAATATGAAATAGACGCATTATGGCTGTACCACCACCACCGACATACCGGCGACTGCCCGGCAAGAAAAAGGGCTTTATCATGGGGCAGTATACCCTGTGGCGGGGCAGAGACCACTTGCTTCAGATTCATGCCCGCTGGGGCTCGGAAGACTATAAGCGATATTACTTCAATGATATTCAAGCGATTATCACGCGCAAGACAGATGTCGGCAAGATTCAAAATTTCGTAACGGGTGCACTGGCCGGTCTTTTCAGTTTGTTTGCGGCAACCTCAACGAGCGGCTGGGCGACATTCAATTTTATTATCGCCATTTCTATACTAAGCATTTTAATCATCAATATCATCAAGGGACCCACGTGCGAAACCCATTTGTTGACCGCCGTTCAGACCGAAAAATTGCACTCGCTGAATCGGATTCAAACAACGCAGGCGGTCATGAATCAACTCAAACCGATCATCGAGCGCTTTCAGGGGCATCTGGCGCCGGAAACTTACGTCCAACATAGGGCCGAGCTTTCCGGCACTAAAAAAAAAAGACCGCAGACACGCCTGACCCCAAGCGCAGCGACAGTCAGAAAACATGAAAGCGGGCGTGTGCATTTGCTGCTATTTGCTTTGTTGAGTTTCAATGGCCTGATTGTGGCTGTTGGCTTTGTATTGACCCATGTGGGCCTGACGTTTCTGGGAGGCGCCGTGATGTTGATGATGGGAATCTGCGTGGTGGTAGCATTGGTCAAACAGCATGAAAGTACTCTACAGCACCCTTTGCGGTCCATGACCTGGGCGGCGCTGGCATATGTCTGTTTCTCATTTATCTGCAGCTATATTATCAGTATAGGCCTGGCGTTTAAAAATCCGGATATTGTCCACAACCAGTGGGAGATGATCAAACTTATTTCCAACACCACCCCCTGGGATAACGGTTTGATGATGACCCTTAATGTTATTGCCCTCAGCGCTGCGGTGGGAATTGGCATGCCGGGACTGTGGCTGCTAAGGAATTTTCGACGAACCCACCGACCGCTTGAACGGGTTATGGCGGGACCTGATTCCGTCGCGACACCCAAAAGGACTACCTGATGGAAGACCTGCTGCATCAACGCTGTTTCAATCATTTGCTGCGCGAGGCAGTCGCGCGCTGTCCACAATGCCAGCGCTACTTCTGCCGCGAATGCGTGACCGAGCACGAAGATAAAGTGCTGTGCGCTGCATGTCTGAGAGCCGACGCCGATACGGACCGTTCGGATCGAAGCCAGCTTGGCGGGTTGGTGCAGATGGTGCATTTCCTGCTGGGTGCAACGTTGCTATGGGTATTTTTTTACTACCTGGGACAGATTTTACTCTCACTTCCCTCGGCGTTTCATGAAGGAACCATATGGGAAAAAGGGTGGTGGAATTGACGATGCGTCCCAAGACCAAAGAGCACCGCCAAAGTGCGATTCTGCTGCTGGAAGAAGCCGTGCATATCTTGCGCAGGGCGCCCCTGTCACTGTTGCCCGCATACGCCATCGGAACACTGCCCTTTGTGCTGGGTTTGTTTTATTTCTGGGCGGACATGAGCCGCAGTGCCGATGCCCAGCGCTACCATGCAGTCGCCTCGCTGGGCCTGGTGTTGCTCTACATATGGATGAAATGCTGGCATGTTGTTTTTGCCGCTCGCGTAAAGTTGACATTGAGTGGGGAAACACCACCGCGATGGTCCACCGAACGCGTCCTGCGATTGGTGACAACGCAAACATTGATTCATGCAACAGCCTTTTTTGTTTTGCCGCTGGCAGCTGCGATCGCGTTGCCGTTTGGCTGGTGTTATGCATTTTACCACAACGTCACCGTCGAAGCGGCAAACGATGATGCCAATGCAAAAGTGATATGTCAAAAGGCGTGGTCACAAGCCAGGCTGTGGCCACGTCAGAATCATATCCTGATGTGTATTTTTTTTATTTTTGGTATCGTGGTTTTTTTAAATGTTGCCGGTGCCATTTATATTTTGCCGCATCTGGTAAAAAAATATCTCGGGATCGAATCCCTGTTTACGCTCAGCGGGTCTCACGTAATCAATACGACTTTCTGGGTGGCAACGATCGGCATTTCCTATTTATGCATGAACCCGCTGGTCAGGACGGTTTATGCCCTGCGATGCTTTTATGGGTCATCCATTCATTCCGGTGATGATTTAAAAATGGGGCTAAAGGGACTGGTGGCGGGGCGAACAGCGACCGTGATCGGTTTGGTCGTGTTTACATTGGTGGCCGGCAGTCCCTTACCTGCGGTGGCTGGACAAAAGCAAATTGTCGAACCTGAAGCGCTGGATCGCTCGATTGACCATGTGCTGCAACAACGAGAATTTTCCTGGCGCATGTCCAGAGAAGTGCCGGTGGAAGATCAAACAAAACCGAAAGGGCCGATTGCTTCAGTTGTGGCCTGGGTTATCGACAAACTCAGTCAAGCGATTAAAACGGTGTTTGACTGGATTGATCAATTTATCGATTGGCTGCTGGCGTTGCTGCCGACCGGTGAGCGCCAGAAAGCGTCAGCGGATACGGATTGGATATCCTCTGTTCGGCTTGCCGTTATTGCACTGCTTGTCGGCCTCTTCGCTGTCCTGGTCTATATTCTGTGGCGCTCCTGGAGTCGACGTCAGGCAGGCAAAGGCGAGATTGCAGCCGCGCCCGTTGAATCGGTACCCGATCTGGAAGATGAAGACACTACCGCCGCCGACCTGCCGGTGAACCGCTGGCTGGACCTGGCAGGCGAATTAACCCGCAAGGGAAAGCTGCGCCTGGCGCTGCGGGCCTTTTATCTGGCAACGCTGGCCGGCCTGGCCGAGCACGGGTTGATTACAATTGAGAAGTTTAAGTCCAATCGTGAATACGAAATGGAGTTGCACCGCAGGGCACACCAGAAGCGAAAACTGTTGACGGATTTTACGACAAGCAGGCAAGTTTTCGAATGCGTCTGGTACGGGTTGTATACCATCAAACAGTCCCAGCTGGATGATTATGCCGCTCTTCAGAAAAGGATGATGACACTTGCCCAAAGCTAACATCATACGCGCCGTCATTTTTATGATGATCATCCTGGGCTTTGTGCTGGGGGTTATTCAGTTGTTTTTACTGCGCTTTGAAGCCGGGGACGTATATCCGGCCTATTCAACGCTGCGCAGCGATCCGCTCGGAAGCCGGGCGTTCTACCGCGGCCTGGAGAATTTGCGAAACACAGCGCTTCAGCGCAATTACAGACAAATGGATATCCTGGAATTCGAGGAATCCACCACCTTTTTTTATATCGGAACATCGGTATTTGATCCAGAATCGGTGGCGGCAAAATGGGTTGAAACCATCGACCGCCTGACCGCCAGAGGCGGTCGGCTGGTGCTGTCATTTGTGCCTGTTGAGAAAAAACCGGCATCCTGGCGAATGTCAACATGCGGTACGGCCAAAGCCGACGATTCAGATGATCCCGATACCGACAACTCCCAGGAACCCGATAACGCTGAAACATCCGCTGACGAGAAGTTGGAGCCGTCCGAAAATCCTGCCGGCCCCCCCATTGCGGCAAATGACAGCCAATGCGTTTCCCTGACGGAACTATGGGGTCTGGTGTTGGCTTTTGCCGAAAAGCCGGCGGCCGAAGCGGTTAGAAAAAGTCATAAACCCTTACAGGCCGAATTAAAAAAGCTTCCGCAAACCATCGCCTGGCATACGGCACTGTATTTTGATGAGTTGGATAGCAGCTGGCGCGTCATTTATGCCGCCGCGGGCCGGCCGGTCATCGTCGAAAGGCCTTATGGCAAAGGCAGCCTGGTGCTCTCGGCCGACAGCTTTTACATGAGTAACGAGGCGCTGCGATCCGCACGTCTACCGCAGCTGCTGGCCTGGACGATCGGGCCAAACAGCCGGATTGTTTTTGATGAGACCCATCTGGGTATCCGCAGGCAACCCGGTGTGTTGAGTTTGATTACAAAGTATCGTTTCCAGTGGTTTATTTTGGCCATAGCTGTTCTGGCGATTTTGTTTGTTTGGAAAAACTCAGTTTATTTCGTGCCGCCACCCCGCAACGGTTACGACCGGTCAGAGCGGGATGTCTACGCCAACCGGGACTCGACCCAGGGCTTGATTAGCCTGTTGCGCCGCAATATTCCTAAACGGCAGATATTGCAAATTTGCGCCCGCGAATGGCGGCGCGCCTTTCAGCGCAATCAGCGCTTTGCAGGCAGCAATGACGATCCCACAAAAACGGTTTTTGAAAAAATAAATGCCTATGATGCGCAAGCCAGCGATCCGGTCAGCGGTTACCGGCGGATGTGCAACATCATTTCAAAAGGAAAACACAATGAATGAGAATACCGAAATTTTGAAAAAGGCTCTGGTGCGAACCAAACAGGAAGTGGCCAAGGTGATCATCGGATATGACCAGGTGGTTGATCTGGCATTAATTGCCATTTTTACCGGCACCCATGCGCTGATCGAAGGGGTTCCCGGTATTGCCAAAACACTGCTGGTCAGAACGCTTGCCCACGTGATGCGCTGTGATTTTGCACGTATCCAATTCACACCGGACCTCATGCCGACCGATATTACCGGAACACATGTATTTAATTTGCAGACCAATGAATTTTCACTGGTCAAAGGCCCGGTGTTCTGTACCTTTTTGCTGGCCGATGAAATCAACCGGGCACCGGCCAAAACCCAGTCCGCCTTGCTCCAGGCCATGCAGGAGCGCACCGTAACCATCGACCGTCAGACGCACCGGTTGTCGCCCAATTTTACGGTATTCGCCACCCAGAACCCGATTGAATATGAAGGCACCTATCCATTACCTGAAGCCCAGAAAGACCGGTTTATGCTCAAGATTAACATGGACCCACCGGGCAAAACCGCAGAACTCACCCTGGCCCAGCGGATGCTGGGAAAAGACGCACCCGAGGACACCCTGGCCAGTGGAGCGGTCCAGCAAATTATCACTGAAGAGCTGATTGGCAAACTGCAGGCCGCGATGGCCGGAATTCTGGTGAAGGAAGACCTGATTGCCTATATTGTCGATATTGTGCGCAAGTCGCGCGAGCATCAAAGCATACTGGTTGGCGCCGGCCCGCGGGCGACCCAGGCGCTTTTACTTTCAAGCCGGGCGTTTGCAGCCATTAGCGGTCGGGATTTTGTGACACCCGATGATATTAAGCAAATGGCCTATCCGGTCCTGGAACATCGTCTGATTTTGCGTCCCGAATATGAAATTGAAGGGCTGACGGTCAAAGAGGTTGTCGAGAATATTCTAAAGGGAATTGCGGTGCCGCGTTAGCAACTGCGCTGCAGCGCGTTGCTGGCTGCTTGCGGCTGGCCTCTGGTTTCTGGCATGGACACAGCGCTTGTTGCAGCATTTACTGAAAACTGACACCTGACACCTGAAACCCAGACGGAAAGATGGTTTTGTTGTTACCAAAAGCGAAAATAAATTAATTAAAAACTGAATTTATGAAACTCGTACCCACATACCGGCTTCTGCTTCTGGTCGGATTTGTTTTGCTGCCCGGCACATTGCTGATGGCCCTCATGGCACCGCTGACGATAGCGGTTATCCTGCTGGCAGCTGGTCTTCTGGCAGCCTCAATTGGTGACGCATATCGTTCGCGCGGGCGTCTGCAGGGAATTCATGTGATTTTGCCTGAAGTCGTTCGACTTTCAAGGGGCCGACCGGGCAGTTTTGATGTCCAAATAGAAAATGATAACCAGAAGATCAGACGCATACGACTGGGTCTGCCTTTACCGCAGGAGATCGACACACCTACATTTGAGCTGGCCGTGGAACTGCCGCCGGATACCCCAACTTCGATGGTCGGCTGGTCCTTAACGGGAGTAAAGCAGGGGCGCTATCTGATTGACCGCTGTTACCTGGAAACCGCTTCACCATGGGGGCTGTGGGCTGTGCGCTCGGCAGCTGCGGTCCGCATGGAAATTCGGGTCTATCCCAGCCTGTTTGATGAACATAAAAATTTGAGCGGATTGTTTCTAAACCGGGGCCTTGGCATTCATGCCCAGCGGCAGGTTGGAAAGGGCAGGGACTTTGAACAACTCAGAGAATACCTGCCCGGAGACAGTTTTGAAGACATTCACTGGAAGACAACCGCCAAACGCGGCATTCCGATTACAAAAGTCTACCAGATTGAAAGAACCCAGCAAATCTATGTGATCATTGATGCATCGCGATTAAGCGCCCGAGCTTCGACGACGAGCAAACCGGCAGGCATCGGTGGCGACGCCAATCCTGCCGACGAAACCGCTCCCATTCTGCAACGATTTATTACAGCAGCCCTGATCATGGCGCTGGCTGCTGAACGCCAGGGCGATTTGTTTGGCCTTCTGACCTTTGACGATAAAGTCCGTACCTTTTTGAAGGCCAAGATGGGCAAGGCGCATTTCAATGTGTGCCGGGATGTGCTCTATATGATGCAGCCCCAAAATGTCTCTCCCGATTTTGCAGAGTTGTTTACGTTTATTGGTACCCGCATCCGTCGGCGGGCCTTAATGGTTTTTCTAACCCATTTGGATGATCCGGTACTGGCGGACGGCTTTACGCAGCACATCGATCTGATTGCCCGGCATCATGTGGTCCTGGTCAACATGATCAAGCCCCTGATCGCCAGACCGCTTTTTTCGTCCGAATCGGCCTCGTCGGTCAATGATATTTACACCGATCTGGGCGGACACATCCTCTGGCGGCGGTTACGGGAGGCGCAAAAGGTTTTACAAAAACGCGGCGTCGGATTTGCAATGCTGGAAAATGAAAACCTGTGCACGGACCTGGTGGGGCAGTATTTAACCTTAAAACGCAGGCAAGTTCTTTAGAAAGTGACTAAATTTAGGCATTTCCAACTTTAGTGCACTTTAGGCAATTAAAAATATGATAATTGATCTTCAAAAATTTATCACCGAGGAGCGGCTTTACTGGACAGAGCTGGAACAGGTGCTCAACCGGCTGGAAAGAAAGCCCGACGAAAAGCTAAGACTCGGGGCGCTCGAACGGTTCCACTATCTGTATCAGCGCACTTCGGCTGATCTGGCCAAAATCTCGACGTTTTCAGCAGAGCCGAACACACGTCAATATCTTGAATCGCTGGTCGGCCGGGCCTTTGGCGAGATCCATGAGACCCGCGAAAAACCGCATCGCTTAAGACCCCTGCACTGGTTTTTCAATACCTTTCCGCAAACGTTTCGCAAACACTTCCGGGCATTCGCCATCAGTCTTTTGGCCCTGTTGGTTGGTGCGGCTTTTGGCGGGTTTACCATCATCGTGGATTCGAGCACCAAACAGATCCTGATGCCGTTTTCGCATCTTCAGGGCGACCCCTCTGAACGCGTCAAAACAGAAGAAAGCACCGATAGCGATCGACTCAAAGGTGCCAAGAGCTATTTTTCATCCTATTTAATGACCCACAATACCAAAGTGGCCATTTTTACCCTCGCTCTGGGAATGACCTGGGGAATCGGTACCCTGATCATGTTGTTTTATAATGGTGTGATTTTAGGGGCTGTGGCGGTTGATTATGTGCTGGCAGGCGAGTCGGCTTTTCTGCTTGGCTGGTTACTGCCGCATGGGGCGATTGAAATCCCGGCCATTTTGCTGGCCGGCCAGGCCGGTATTGTTCTGGCCGGTGCGCTCATCGGATGGGGCCAACCGATTGCGTTGCGCACGCGGCTGCGGAAAATATCAAATGATCTGGTAACCCTCATCTGCGGCGTGGCGCTGATGCTGATCTGGGCCGGGATCATTGAAGCTTTTTTTTCTCAATACCACGAGCCGGTTGTGCCCTATAGCTTCAAAATTGCTTTCGGGTGTGTCGAGCTGTTGATACTGGCGTTGTTTTTGGGTAGAGCCGGCTGCAGGAAAATAGGGGAAAGTGCATAAAATGAACTAAATTGAGCTAAAATGCCTAAATTTTAAAAAGAAAATCCAAAAAATACGAACCTCTTAATTTTAGCTCATTTGATAGATATGGAATTATTGATTGTGCAAACACCCATGAAGGACAGAATTAACGCGCTCATAATCAAAACACCGGAAGGTGTCGAATTTTCGCTACGCCTGGCAGGGCCGATAACGCGCTTTCTGGCCTGGTCGATTGATCTGGCGACCCTTATGGCGGTGATGTCGATCATCAATGTCGTTTTTGCAATTCTGGGCATTCTCAGCCGCGATCTGGCAGCTGCGGCCAACATTATCGGCTTTTTTGTCATCTCCATCGGATACGGTATTTTATTGGAGTGGTACTGGCAGGGTCAAACAGTGGGCAAAAAGCTCCTGCGCCTCAGAGTTTTGGATGCCCAGGGACTGCGGTTGCGATTCAGCCAGGTCGTAATCCGCAATTTGCTCAGGTTTGTTGACAGTCTGCCCGCATTGTATCTTATCGGTGGTTTGGTCTGCCTGTTGAATCAGCGTGCGCAACGTTTGGGCGATGTTGCAGCCAATACGATTGTCACCTGGAATCCACGGATTGCCGAGCCGGATTTGAACCAGTTGCTGGAAGGCAAATACAATTCTTTTCATGAGTATCCCCACCTGGAAGCGCGCCTGCGACATTATGTCAGGCCTTCCGAGGCCCAGATTGCCGTTCAGTCGATTATGCGGCGGGATGCGCTCGATCCTCAGGCGCGGATTGCGCTTTTCCGCGAGCTCAGGGCCTATTTTGAAAACCTTGTAACCTTTCCACAGGAGGCCACCGACGGCATATCCGACGAGCGCTATGTGCGCAATGTCGTCGGGGCGGTCTTTCGACCGAAAACGTCCGGCGGGGATTCTGCCAAAACCACCTCCGTGCACTGAGGTGAACAGGAATTTATTTGAGAACAGAGGTGTATAAATGGAACCGTTTTTTTTGATTGCCATCCTGTCCATTTTGATCGGATCCGGTGTGTATTTGCTCGTGTGGCATGCTCCCCGGAAAAAGAGACGACTACAAAATTTAACGCAACAGGCCCTAAACCATGGGCTTATGGTTGCAGCCGCAACAGACATAGCCCCAAAGGAAAAATTTGGTCCTTTGCGCCTGTTCAGTCCCCAGACAGCGGGCAAAATAGAAAATGCTTTTACGCGCGCTAACCCGGCGATGTGGATTTTCGATTATGAGTACACCATCAGCTGGGACCAGACGGTTGGCCAGACTGTTGCCGTGTTCGAAACAGATAACTTCAAATGGCCGCATATCATTATTGAGAGCCGCAAAAGAGAACGGCTTACCGTGGCGGCAATGCGGAAACTGACGCAAAAGCTGGCCAATTGGCAGCTCGGCTGCCAGGAAGTCGATGTTTGCTTTCACCCGGGTTTTTATAAAAATTACAGAGTCTTCTGTAACGATCAGGCGGAAAACATTAAAAATCTGATGCGACCATCGCTGCTGGATATGCTCAGTCAAAATCCAGGCTGGAATATAGAGGTCATGGATCGATGGGTACTCATCTACCGGCAGGGCCAGGTCGTCAAACCAAACGCCTTTGATCCATTCTTCAATACGGTCTTGGACATCTATAAACAGTTTAAGCAGTGATACCCTTTCCTGGAATCCCCATCTAATGAGCTGAAACGCTCATCTGTGCATCTTTTCATTAACATCCCTTTAATCGTATATACTACTGCATAATGGGCTATGTAAAATCTTGCATTTTAGCGCAATAAGCCATAAATGTGGTCAACTGGCATAGTTTTCGTTAACAATTTTAAAAAATATAAATTTTACTCAAATAAAATTTATCATGAAACCCATTGTTGCCATTGTCGGTCGACCCAATGTCGGCAAGTCCACATTTTTCAATCGGGTTACGCGGACCCAGGATGCCCTGGTCGATGATTTTCCGGGTGTGACCCGTGACCGGCATTACGGAGATGCCGTCTGGAATGATATTGCCTTTACCCTGGTGGATACCGGCGGGTTTACCGAAGGCCATGAATTTGCCGATGAAATTCGATTCCAGGTCCACCAGGCCCTTGCGGATGCCGATGTCATTGTTTTGTTACTGGACGGCAAAGAAGGCATTTCCCCATTTGACCGGGATATCATCGAATTGCTGCGCGTCACCCCCAAACCGGTTTTTTATGCAGTCAATAAAATCGATGGCGCCGAACGGGAAGCGCATGTGTCTGAATTTTACAGCCTGGGTATTGAGCCCCTGTATCCCATATCGGCTGAGCATCGGTACGGGATGGGTGATTTGTTAGATACCCTGGTCGATGGACTCGCTGCAATTGTCAAAGCGTCCGATCTTCAAACAGCTGAGGGTACTATCGGTCTGGCAGTGGTGGGCCGTCCGAATGTCGGCAAATCTTCTCTGATCAACCGGATTCTGGGTGAGGAACGGCTGCTGGTCAGCGATCGGCCGGGTACAACCCGCGATGCCATTGATACGATTTGCCAGGTGGGCGGCAAATCCTACCTGCTGATTGATACGGCCGGCATCCGGCGCAAAGGGAAAGTCACCCGTAAAATTGAAAAATTTTCAATTATTAAAGCCTTACGCAGTCTGGATCGTTGCGATGTAGCCCTGATGGTGCTCGATACCGCCGAGGGGATTGCCGAGCAGGATATCAGCATAGCCGGATATGCTTATGAACGCGGCTGCGGTTGTATTTTTCTGCTGAACAAATGGGATCTTGTGCAAAAGGATACCCATACCGCCAAAGAATATCTGGCGGAACTCAGAATGCGCGCCAAATTTTTAGGCTTTGCTCCGGCCATGACCGTTTCTGCTCTGACCGGTCAACGGGTGACCAAAATTTTTAAGCTGGTCGATGATGTCTATGATCAGTATGTCAGGCGAATTGGTACCGGTCAGCTGAACCGGATCCTGGAAACAGCTACAACGAAAAATCCGCCGCCGCTGCATCGCGGCAAACCGATCAAGTTTTATTACGCAACCCAGGTCAGCAGCCGGCCCCCGACCGTGGTTTGTTTTGTCAACCATCCCAAGGCGGTTCATTTTTCCTATAAACGGTTTTTAATTAATCAAATTCGCGAGCAGGCCGGTTTGGATAAAACGCCCATCCGTATCCTGTTCCGGCCGCGCGAGAATCGTAAACCAAAGGGTAGGGCGCGTAAACGCTGACAGCCCCATGGGGCTATTCGTTATTTGTTATTGGTTATTCGGAAAACACAGAAAGTTTATTGTTATTTGATATTTGTTTCTGGATATTTAGAAATCAAGGTGCCTATTCAGCTGTCCTGTATCGTGGCTGGAAGCCACTCCCACACACTTTTAATCGGTGGAAGCGGCATCTTGCAGCGATGTATAAATACGCTGATGCCTTTTTGAGTTGCAATCTTATAACCAACAACCAATAACGAATAACCAATAACAAAAAATACCCAGAGGTATTTTTTCATGGATATCTTTGATTACCACGCTCAAAAAGCGGCCGCAAAGACAATGCCGCTGGCCGAGCGTATGCGGCCGCGCTCCATTGATGAGTTTGTTGGACAACACCAGGCGGTAGGCGATGGGTCCTTAATCCGGCATGCCATAGAAGCGGATCGCGTTTTTTCAATGATTCTCTGGGGGCCGCCGGGTTGCGGCAAAACGACACTGGCTCGCATTATCGCCGGCGAAACCCGCTCTCATTTTGTTCACTTTTCAGCAGTGCTTTCCGGTGTCAAAGAAATCCGTGCAGTGATAGAAGAAGCGCGCAACCAGCAGAAAATGTACCGCAAACGTACGGTTCTGTTTGTCGATGAAATCCATCGCTTTAATAAAGCGCAGCAGGATGCCTTTTTGCATCACGTGGAAAGCGGTTTGATTACCTTGATCGGCGCCACCACTGAGAATCCCTCTTTCGAAGTGATTGCACCGCTGCTGTCCCGTTGTCGGGTGATCACCTTGGATCAACTTGGCGAAGAAGACATCAGCGCCATCATTGAACTTGCCCTGCATGACGCCCAAAGAGGATTGGGAGCGTTTGAGCTCGAGCTGCATGCGAAAGCTCGCGAGCATATCATCCGGATTGCCGACGGGGACGGACGGGTGGCCTTGAACAGCCTGGAAGTCGCCGCTTCACTGGTAATATCCAAAAAGAAATCCAAAAGTGCGGCAATTGCCGACCCCATCACCCTAAAAGATGTAGAAGCGGCCATCCAGCAAAAGGCCCTTGTTTATGATAAAGCCGGCGAGGAGCATTACAATATCATCTCCGCTCTTCACAAAAGTTTACGTGGCAGCGATCCCGATGCGGCGCTTTACTGGTTGGCCCGCATGCTGGCGGCCGGCGAAGATCCGTTTTACATTGCCCGCCGCATGGTGCGCTTTGCTTCAGAAGATATCGGCAATGCCGATCCCCAGGCGCTCGGCATTGCAATGAACGCCATGGAGGCTTTCAAATTTTTAGGGCACCCGGAAGGCGAACTGGCGCTGGCCCAGGCGGCGATCTATCTGGCGACGGCACCCAAAAGCAATAGTGTTTATACCGCCTTCGGACAGGTCAGTGCTGTGGTCAAAAAAACAGGTACCTTACCGGTCCCGCTTCATATTCGCAACGCACCCACCCGATTGATGAAGGATCTTGGATATGCGAAGGGCTATAAATATGCCCACAATTATCAAGATGCGGTTATTGCGCAGACGCACCTGCCGGATAAACTTAAAGGGCAGCGGTTTTATTTTCCGACCGAAAGAGGATTTGAGAAGGCAATCAAAAACAGACTCGATCGCTGGCGGGAACTGATGCGGAAATCAAAATATAAAATCCCCTGACGCCATCACTTGAGTTTATATTGGCGGGTTTCGCCGGTTTTTATACCATTATCGGTTTTGACAAACGTGCGCTCCCAGAAGGTGATATTGCCGGACTGATCAAACAATACCACCGAAGACGATCGGGTGCCATAATCCGGACTGATGATAAACATTGGCGCCAGCATTCGCTCCCATTCCAGGCCGACACCGGTCTCGGGCAATTCCGCGTCCGCCGGTTGTGATCGATCCGCAAGAATGTCCAAAATTTTTTCGGCATTTATCTTTTGGCGCCCCTTGAACTGGTTGTGCAGCAGTGCTTTTGCTCTTTGAACCTTCGGCCAGGCGGTGTCGATCAGACGGTTGCTGATCCCGTAAATTCCTGGACTTAATTGCTTTACGCCAGGTGAGCGATTCGAGGTGTAGTACAGCCCATCATTATCACCGGCGATCAGATTAAATCCGTTATAGCGCTGCCCGATTTTGCTGACTGCATCCAGGTAATCCCGCGCAGATGAATTGCCGACCAGATAATCTCGAATAAGGATACCGCGCGAAGGCGCGTCGGGCATAAGAGCGGCTGGATCTCTGTAATTGGTGATGGCCGCGATTCTTCCGTTGCGTCTGACGCCCAGCCAGGTTCCGTTGCCTTTTAAATCCAGTCCGGCCAGCACTTCAGGATAGTCAGACCAGTAGGCCATAGCGCGGGTAGGACGGTTGTAAAATTCATCCCGGTTGGCTGCCAGAATCAGCGGGTAAGCCGGGTGTGTCTTATATGAAAAAAGGATTAGGCACATCGGATCCTCGTTGACCTTCGCTGGATAAGCATGGTATAGGTCATTCTTTTATCCCGATCGCCAGTATTGCACTGTTTTAGGGGCGAAGGCGAAATGAACTCGAGTCCTGTCCCGCAAATAATTTATAAAATCAGAGTACGTTGACCGGTCATGTCATTTTCTGAAAGGCGCTATGATTTTCAGAGTGCCGGTGCCCCGATATTTGGCATTCGACCTGCGCTACCGATTGGGACTAAATCTTTGGTGCCCATCATCCCAAATATCGGGGCACAGTGTTGCCAATTCGTTAATAATCTGCATATCGCCTTTCAGAAAAAAACATGACCGTCCTACAAATGAGCACATGCACCTTTTCAGTGCGCTTTATTTCGATCAAAGCGATATGGGCAGTTATTTATGGGGCAGCACACGAGAAGCCGTTTCAAAACCACTTATAGCGATCAAAGACCGGGAAATTTGTACATCGCTGGGTATGAAAGTGCAATGATTTTAGTCTGATTATATAATTGAGGAGGTTTCAGCATGAAAGAGGTTGTAATTGTTAGCGGCTCGAGAACGGCAATTGGAACATTTGGCGGTGGGTTAAAAGACGTGCCCGTGACAAAATTGGGCGCAATTGTCATGCAAGATGCCTTAAAACGGGTAAACCTGAAGCCGGTGGCCAACGATGGCATGAAAGCAGCGGCGCCGGACAAACTTAAAGACCAGGGCCTTATCGAACTGGAAGAACAATCCTTTGATTGGGATGATGACGGCCAACCGGTAACGGTGGACGAGGTCATTATGGGCAATGTCTTGCAGGCGGCCCAGGGACAGAATACAGCCCGGCAGGCGATGGTGCGTGCCGGCATTCCCAAAGAGACCCCGGCCTTTACGATCAACAAAGTCTGTGGTTCAGGTCTCAAAGCAATCGCTTTAGGGGCTTCGGCCATTATGCTCGACCAGGCGGAGGTGATTATCGCCGGAGGACAGGAAAACATGAGTTTGGCCCCAATGGCGTTGCCCAAGGCGCGCTGGGGTCATCGCATGGAACTGACCGGCGTGGGTGACGTTTTGGATTTGATGGTATTTGACGGCCTCTGGGAAATTTTTTACGGCTATCATATGGGCCTTACGGCAGAAGCCATTGCGACGATGTATGCTATTGGTCGGCAGGAGCAGGACGAACTGGGTGTTCTCAGTCACACACGCGCGCGTTCGGCCATCAATGAAGGCCTTTTTGCCCAGGAGATTGCACCGGTTACCATTCAAACCCGCAAAGGCGAAATTGTATTTGACTCCGATGAGCGCCCCATGGATACGAATATGGAAAAAATGGGTAAGCTAAGACCGGCATTTAAAAAAGAGGGAACGGTAACCGCCGGAAATGCCTCGGGCATCAATGATGCTGCTGCGGCCGTTGTGTTGATGAGTGCCGATAAGGCCAAATCCTTATCCCTGGAGCCAATCGTTAAAATCAAAGGCTTCGCTTCCGGTGGTGTGGACCCGGCTTATATGGGTTTGGGACCGGTTCCGGCGGTGAGAAAGGTCTTAAAAGCAACCGACATGACCCTGGGGGATATCCAGATGATCGAACTCAATGAAGCATTTGCCGCTCAGGCCATCGGGTGCATGCGCGAACTGGGCATTGACAATGACCGCCCCAATGAACTGGGCAGCGGCATCTCACTGGGCCATCCCATCGGTTGTACCGGTGCCCGGCAGATGGTGACCGGCATGAACCATATGCGGCGCCAGGGTTACAACACGGGTTTGTTTACGATGTGCATCGGTGGCGGCATGGGAATGGCAATGATCGTAGAACGCTAAATCAAAGGATCCGGTCCGTTTCGGTTTTCATAACTATTTTCATTCGTAAAGCCCCAAACCGTGCTTGCCGCGCCGACTTGTCTCGGCGAAGCTCACCAGAGCGAAGACGGACGTCTTTCAGGCACAGGCGGGAACCCTGAACGCCGAACCTTTTTATCAACTTTTTTCTTTACTTTATTCGTAATAATTGCTAATAGTTAGTTAATTTTTAAGCCTTAAATGTCATTGAAAATATTGGATTTTTCGGCCGCCGAAATCAGCGTGCTGTAAACGTACCCTTGCGCTGCAGATTTTTGTTCAGATGGCAACTATAAATGGGTGGCTCATTTTCAATATTCAGATCGCGGCGGACTCAACACCCCCCTGGCAAAGGCTTTTGGCAACCATAAGGAGGTTCAATATCAATGGACGTTAGCCGCAAATTGGGTATTCTGGTATTTTATGCCGTTCCTGCTATTATCGGCGGCGGCATTGTGTTTCATTTGTCGGGTGGTAGCTGGATGTATGTTTGGATTTATGAAATTCTACTGCTGTTAACAGCAGGAGGATTTATAGCCCGATAAAGCGCCTGTCCTCAAACCTTACAAGCGCCCTCTCTTGATGATTACCATTGCAATGGCCAACCCAGATCTTGGGCAATAGCCTTTCTGTTTGTTTATACCTTTACGTATGGAGGGGATGTGTACCAACACGGTTCGCCAAATATGATTCTATGGTTTTTTCTGGCGGTTTTCATCCTGTCCTGCGTATTGATGGGTTGGCTGCTGTGGCCGTTCATTTCGGTCATTATCCTGGCCATCGTTGTGACGGCCGTGTTTACGCCGGTATACAAATTGTTGAATCGCAGGTTGAATCCAACTCTGTCATCGTTGCTTACCTGTGTTTTGATATTTTTTGTTTTATTTCTGCCGCTTTCTTTTTTGGTTGGGATTTTAGCCAATGAAGCCTGGGAATTATATCTGACGGCCAGAAGTGCTCTGCAAGATAAACCCATCATGGAGTTGCTTGCAAAAAGTGATCTATTCGGTAAGGCCAATCACTTTTTGGCGCGGTTTAAAATTGAAATCACAGGTGAGCAGCTTAACCGGGCAATTGCCGAGATCGGCAGGGTTGTAGCGCTCTTTTTGTATGAGCAGGCCCGGTCCATCACCACCAATGTGCTCAAATTTATTGTCAATTTCTTTTTTATGCTGCTGATCATATTTTACCTGCTCATCGACAGCCCGCGCTTAATATCCTTTATTGTTAAAATATCGCCCTTGCCGGATGATCAGGACCAAACTTTAATTCAAAAATTTAAGGATATTGCCACCGCCATTCTGTTAGGCAATGGTCTGGCCGGACTGATCCAGGGCACCCTGGGCGGGGTCGTCTTCGCCTTCTTTGGCTTAAAATCGCCTTTTGTTTGGGGGGTGATCATGGCCCTGCTGGCGTTTTTGCCCATTCTGGGAATCGGAGTTGTTTTTGTGCCGGCTGCCGTTCTTTTATTTGCCCAGGGCCGTATTGGCGCCGGCGTCTTTTTTCTGGTGTTTTACATTGTCCTGTCAGGGAGCATTGAATATTTATTCAAGCCCAAACTGGTGGGGCAAAGGGTGCGCATGCATACCCTGATTGTATTTTTATCGATTATCGGGGGACTGAAACTATTCGGGATACTGGGCATTATTTACGGCCCGCTGGTGGTCACGGCATTCTTGACACTGTCCGAAATATATCTGGCCAGTTATCGACAGATGGTTGAAACGGCTGAATAGCCGTTTAGTTATTCGTTATTTGTTATTGGTTATTAGAAACGATACTCTATGATCGTTCATAGGCGTCTTATAAAGTGGACTTTTAACTATAACGGCACTTAATAATGAATAACAATTAACCAAAAACCAATAACTTTCCAACACGGGGTAAAAATGTATCACAGCGAAAATCATGCTGAAATCAGCATCGAAAAAGAAATGAAAAAATCCTATCTGGATTACGCCATGAGCGTCATCATCGGCCGGGCCTTGCCGGACGTCCGGGATGGGCTGAAACCGGTCCACCGACGGGTGTTGTTTGCCATGCGGGAGCTTAAAAACGACTATAATAAAGCGTATAAAAAGTCGGCCCGCATTGTCGGCGATGTCATTGGTAAATACCATCCCCACGGTGATGCTGCCGTTTATGATACGATTGTGCGCCTGGCCCAGGATTTTTCCATGCGCTACCCGCTGGTCGATGGTCAGGGAAATTTCGGCTCCGTTGATGGAGATCCGCCGGCAGCCATGCGGTACACTGAAATCCGGATGATGCGCTTGGCCCAGGAAATGCTGGCCGACCTGGAAAAAGAAACCGTTGATTTTTTACCCAACTACGATGAATCCTTAACGGAGCCAACGGTGTTACCGGCCAAATTCCCCAGTTTGCTGGTAAATGGCTCGGCCGGAATCGCCGTGGGCATGGCCACCAACATTCCGCCCCATAATCTGTCTGAAGTCATCGATGCCCTCAAAGCCCTTATCGATAATCCCGATATTTCCATCAATGCGCTTGTTAAACTCGTACCGGGTCCTGATTTTCCGACCGGCGGCATTATTTATGGAACCGCGGGAATACGGGATGCTTACACTACCGGTCGGGGTAGTATCCGTATCAGAGCTAAAATAGTTGTTGAAAAAGACAAGCGCACCCAGCGGGAAACCCTCATCGTCAACGAGCTTCCCTATCAGGTGAACAAAGCCAAGCTGATCGAAAAGATTGCTGAACTCATACGGAACAAAAGTATTAGCGGTATCCGATTCGTGCGGGATGAATCGGATCGTGACGGCATGCGCATAGCTCTGGGGCTAAAGAAAGACCAGATTGCCGCCGTGACCATCAATCAGCTTTACAAACACACGCGCCTGCAGGTCAGCTTCGGAAGTATCTTTTTAGCGGTTGTTAACGGCCGGCCCGAATTGTTGAATTTAAAGGAGATCTTGCAGAATTTCGTTTTGCATCGCAAGGAAATCGTTATTCGGCGGACACGCTTTGATTTGAAAAAAGCGGAAGATCAGGCGCACATCTTGGAAGGTTTGAAGATCGCTCTGGACAATCTGGATGAAGTGGTGGCCCTCATCCGGGCGGCCAAGTCACCGGCGGAAGCGAAATCTAAGCTGATTAAAAAATTCAGCCTATCTGAAAAGCAGGCTCAGGCCATTTTGGATATGCGATTGCAGCGGCTTACCGGGCTGGAGCGTGAAAAAATTCAAAAGGATTATAAAAATATCCTTAAAGATATCGCCAAATTTAAAGAAATTTTGGCCAGTGAGCGCCTGGTGCTCAATATTATTAAAGAAGAGCTGAGCGAGATACAGGAGCAGTTCGGCGATGAGCGCTTAACCGAACTGGTTGAAGAGACAAAAGAAATTACCATCGAAGACATGATCGTAGAAGAGGATATGGTGGTCACCATTTCCAAGCGTGGCTATATTAAGCGCAACCCCATCACCCTTTACCGCAGCCAGCGCCGGGGAGGGAAGGGCAAAACCGCCATGGGGACCAAAGAAGATGATTTTGTCGAACATTTGTTCGTCGCCTCCACCCACCACACCTTTATGTTCTTTACCAATTTGGGTAAGGTCTACTGGTGCAAGGTTTACGATATTCCCCAGGCCGGGCGCATGAGTCTTGGAAAAGCGATCGTTAATTTGCTGAATTTCGGAAAAGATGAAAAGTTGACCGCTGTTTTGGATGTACCGGAATTCAAACCGGGGTATCATGTTCTCATGGCCACCAAAAACGGTTTGATTAAAAAAACGGATTTAATGGCCTTCAGTCGTCCGCGCGTGGGCGGCATCATTGCCCTGAACATTCTAAAGGGCGATGAATTGATTGCCGCCCGAATCACCGATGGCACCCTGAATGTTTTCCTGGGGTCGCAAGGTGGAAAGGCCATCCGATTTCACGAATCCGACGTCCGTCCATCGGGACGGGTTGCCACCGGTGTGCGCGGGATGCGACTGGCAGAGGGAGACCGGATCGTGGGTGCGGAAGTGCTCAGCCACGGACAAACGCTTTTTGCCGTCACTGAAAACGGATACGGCAAGCGGACCTCTATCGATGAATATCCGGTTCAAAAACGCGGTGGCAAGGGCGTGATTTCGATTAAAACCACTGAGCGCAATGGACGGGTCGTCGGAATTCTGCTGGTTTCTGATGATGACGATTTGATGCTCATGACCAATATCGGCAAGGTGATCCGAATGCAAATTAACTCGATTTCGGTCATCAGCCGCAATACCCAGGGTGTGACTCTGATGGGTATGGATGCTGATGAACGCGTGATGGGTGCAGCCAGACTGGCCGAAAAAGAAGAAGAGTAGCTGCCTTATAATTGAAGATTTTCTATTGAAAATTGAATATTGATGGAATTCTATCAATTAAAAAAGCATTTAATGATCGAGCGAAGCGACATCCGACAATCATCAATATTCAATTGATTGCGGCTTGCCCAGATTGGTGTATTGGTTGTGACTTGCTTGTATTTTAGAAATAAATATGTTCGCCACCAAGACCCTAAGACACCAAGATTAATTTAAGCCATCCATTTTACTTTGTGTCTTGGTGCCTTTGTGGCTATTTTTCCAGTTTATCCGTCTATGAAATCAAAGAATAAAATTGATCCGTCGACCTTTAAAATAGCGGTTGTGGGGGCAGGCAGCTGGGGTACGGCCATTGCGGATCTGTTGGCGTGTAAGGGTTTTCAGATCAGTCTATGGGTTTTTGAAACAGACGTCAGAGACCAGATTGAGCAGTTTCAGGAAAATACGCTTTTTTTGCCAGGCCATACGCTTTCAGCCAACATATCGCCTTCCAATGACCTGGCTGCCGTGGTTGCAGACAAAGATTTAATCGTCATCGTCGTGCCGTCGCATTTAATGCGGGCGATGACAAATAAAATGAGCGGGCATATTTCAGACGGGAGCGCTATCGTTTCGGCTTCGAAAGGGATCGAACAGAAGACGCATCTGACCATGTCGGGTGTGATTCGACAAAATCTCCCCGAAGTGACACAAGACCTCATGGCTGTGATCTCCGGCCCCAGCTTTGCCAAAGAAGTCATCCAGAAAATGCCGACCTCTGTAACCGTGGCCTGCAAAAGTTCTGATACCGCTGCGGTGGTCCAGCACGCATTTGCAACTGATTACTTCCGGGTCTACACCAGCGATGATGTTATGGGTGTCGAATTGGGTGGCGCCGTAAAAAACGTGATTGCGATTGCGGCCGGCATGCTGGATGGTCTCGGGCTGGGGTTAAATACACGCGCGGCGCTGATTACCCGGGGAATGACAGAGGTCAGGCGCCTGGGTCTTCATCTGGGTGCCAATCCGAGAACCTTTACCGGGCTCGCCGGCTTTGGAGATCTGGTCCTGACGTGTACCGGCAATTTGAGCCGCAACTACACGGTGGGGATCCAACTGGGGCGCGGACAAAAACTTCAGGAAATTTTAGACGACATGCACATGGTGGCCGAGGGTGTAAAAACCGCAAAATCGGTTTATAACTTTTCGCGTAAGCTGAAAGTCGAAATGCCGATTTGCCATGAGATCTATCGTATTTTGTATGAAGATCTGGCACCCAAAGAAGCGGTTCACCGTCTGATGACCCGAACCTTAAAGCAGGAGCTGGATGAGGAATAGGGCGGGTTGCGTGTTACGTGTCACGCGTTACGGGTTGCGAGCGTTTGATGGTTTGAGTTCTCGATTACGAGTACGAGGACGACGACGAGGACGAAGATTTTAAGTGCCCTTATCGTACTCGTACTCGTTCTCGTCCTCGGTTGTTCTATGAGCGTGCACTAATATGCTAAGGGCGGATGTCTCTGCGTTGATGCAAAAATCAGTGGTAAGCTGCGAGTAGCCAGCGACCAGAAGCCAAAAGCCAGAAGCCAAAAGCCAGAAGCCAGTAGCCAGCGGCCAGTGACCTGACACCTGACTTCTGAACACTGAAACCTGATATTAGATATTTGATCCATAAAAACTTAGAATTGAAAGCAGTCAAATGTCCAAAGACGGAAATAAAAAGGATCATAAAGGTGCCGGTCACCGGCAGCGACTGCGTGAGCGTTTTCTGACAAATGGCCTGAAAGGCTTTCATGATTATGAAGTGGTTGAGCTGTTGCTCACGCTGGCTACGCCGCGCAAAGATTGCAAGGCTGCCGCCAAAGCCGTTTTGAAGCGTTTTAAGTCCTTTCAAGGGGTTCTCGAAGCGTCACCCCGTGAGCTCTGTAAAATTAAAGGCATCGGACCTAAAAATCTTTTTGGCATTAAATTGATTAAAGCCGCAGCCGACCGATATCTTGAAAAAAAACTCATCCACAAAGATGCTATCAACGATTCCAGAGCCCTTTTTGATTATCTGTACCATCACATCGGGGATAAACGCCGTGAATTTTTCAAGGTCATATTTTTAAATTCCAAAAATGAGGTGATTGCCGCAGATACCATTTCTGAAGGGACATTAACCGCCAGCAGCGTTTATCCGCGTGAAGTCATCCAGGCGGCCTTGAGCCATGATGCGGCTGCGCTTATATTTGCCCACAATCACCCCTCGGGCGATCCGAAACCTTCTTCAGATGACGTGGCCATTACGCGCCAGCTTGTATTTGCAAGTAAGGCTATGGGCCTGGTCGTTCATGAGCATCTTATTATCGGTAATAACCAGTATTACAGTTTCGCAGATCAGGGCTATATTGAAAGCATGAGCCGTGAGTTTGAAAAGTTGACGCAGCCGGGGTCCAATGATTATTGATAGAGTTGTTTGCATATGCTGGGATCTCACCACGATGCTCACGAAGGACGCAAAGGCCACGAAATGACGCGGCCAAAATTTTTTGTTTGTCTTTTTGTGCCTTCGTGTTCTTTGAGGTGAATGTCAATGCACAAATTAATCCCGGTATTAAAGCGCTCCTTTAATTAATCCGATCAGAATACAGATAATGGCAAACCAAAAAAAAGAACGCCCGTATTGTTTTGGCAAACTTGATAGTGTCTTTCCGCTGGGAGAGGACGGCCTAAGGCATTCTCCGGAAAGCTGCGTGGTTTGTTTTTGTAAAACGGAATGCCTCAGGACCGCCGTTAGCGGTGAAGAAGGCATTCAGGTGAAAAAAGAACAGGTAAAACGTGCTTACAGCTCCGGTACCATTAGTTTTATCGAGCGTTGGTCCAGAAAAAAATTGCTGGAAAATAAGAAAAAGAAGCAGCGTTAGTGTTGTCTCTGCCATCATCCACAAGAACCGGCGTGTTTCGATTTATACGTTAGTCATGCGTTTGTTTGATATGACGCTAAAAAATACGCCTTGCCAAACCCATCAAACATTTACGAGTCCAGATCCATAAAAATATGCCCGTATCGGCAATCCCGAAAAAATTTAAAATCGTGTTGTTGATAGCGCTGATCCTTTTTGGCTTGGTGGTATTTTGGTTCCGCACGCCCATTTGGGAAAAGATGATCGACTGGTATCATTTGCTTTCCGACCGGGAACAAATCCGCAATCTGATTTCTTCGTTTGGATCCAGCGCACCGCCGGTGTTTATGTTGATCCAGATTTTGCAGGTTATGTTTGCACCGGTGCCTGGTGAAGCAACGGGCTTCATCGGCGGTTACCTTTTCGGTGCGCTACCGGGATTTATTTATTCCAGCATCGGTCTGACCGTCGGTTCATGGTTAAACTTCACGATCGGTCGTTTCCTGGGCCGACGCTTTGTTAGAAAACTGATTCCAGCGCATCAGGTGACTAAAATCGATGCAATGCTTAAGCGTCAAGGCATTATCATCGTCTTCATCCTGTTTTTAATACCGGGTTTTCCCAAAGATTATTTATGCCTGGCCCTTGGCGTGACGACCCTGCCGCTCAAACTCTTTATTTTAATGGCCGCAGTTGGCAGAATGCCGGGCACACTTGCGTTAAGCTTGCAGGGCGCCTTCCTGTACGAGAAAAATTATGTCCTGCTGGCTGTGGTCATGTGTGCCTGCCTGGTTTTGGCTTTGCTCTGTTATTTGTATCGCGAAAGAATTTATGTGTGGGCTGAAAAGCTGGATAATAAATAGGCTCCATCCAAAGGCAGTCGCATAGGCTGTGATTTATATATTTGAGAAGATTGAATCTTATTTTTTGACAAGATCTACAGGATTTTGAAGAAATTCTTTTTAGTCGCTCTCCAGACGAGAGCGACTAAACTCAATCCGCTTACAGCGGAAGAAAAATTGTCGGCCCTACAGTTTTACACAGAGATATGCGCTTAAAATATAAAATCACCAAATCGGTTTATGAAATCCCGTTACACTCGCCACAGGCGATAGGGTTTGTCCGTTTTCTTCCGGAGAACAGACAAAAAGAATCCTGACAATCCTGTAAATCCTGTCTAAAACTCATACACTCAACACAAATAATATTTTAAATCAGATGTGGAATCCCGCTTTAAAGCGCGCGCGGGCATAATCTACTATTTTTAAGGTAGGTTCATTTTAGTTAACACCCGAATCTTGCATGAAAATTAATGAGAAGTTCAGATTGCAATAAATTACAGCCAGCTAAACAAATTATAGAACTTATTCAAAATACCAAAAAGGTATAAAGGATGAAAATCATTTTATCTCATTAATTTTCACCCAGCGGGCGAGCCGGAGGCTTCCATCTGCTGCGTTATTAAGGCCGAGGCATAGTTGACTATAGCCTCGCCCTTAAATGCCTTGCATATGAAAGCCTCCGACTCGTGCAAAATTCAGTTAATCTATCTTAGAATCTACTGCATTAGGTTTACCTGGAATTTTCATCCTTTAAACCTATAGTAAATTATGATAGAATAAATCAGAACTCATTGATTTTCAGGCATTTAAGATCATTTTTTAGGAGAAGACATTGGCACATTGGAAGTACCGAGAGGAATTGAGCCGCATTAAAAAGCTGAGGCGTTCCTATTATGAATTGTTAAGGGATGAGCTGGACCAATTTTTGCTGCAGTACGCTCT
>JAHEIW010000030.1:36154-37971 GCA_024639185.1 Deltaproteobacteria bacterium
AGGAGAAGACATTGGCACATTGGAAGTACCGAGAGGAATTGAGCCGCATTAAAAAGCTGAGGCGTTCCTATTATGAATTGTTAAGGGATGAGCTGGACCAATTTTTGCTGCAGTACGCTCTGATTGATTCTTATGATAATTTTAGCGCCCACCAAATACCCTTTCCTTTTGTTGAAAAGCGGGAAATGAAACCCCGGGGGCGCATCCCGGACCGGGAGTACGAATCTCAGAATGCGTTTCTGGTTATTTTCGTGGAAGATATGGTTCTTCCGGAGCACAAAAAGTACGTTCGCTATTTTGATGTCAACAAAACAACCAAACAGAATTTATTGCGCTTTAAAACGCTTTCCCTTTCTGAAAAATTTGACCGCAATTGGAAATATCTTGAATCCATCTATTTTAAGAGCTTTCTAAAAATCATGTTACCGGTGGATTATGCTTTGCTCATTCAAGGGGATTCTACCAGCATGAAAAAGAACCGATATGGCCTTACGCATTTCCATGTGCGCATTGATTGGCCGATTACCGAAGCAGCTGAAGATATGGCGCGGAGTTTACGTTATATTTCAAAAGATATTTTCGAAAAGGGTGACAAGTACGCTGAAGACATCCAAAAAAAGTTTTTTGAATATTATGGACTACCGGTGATGGTGGGGGGAAGGCGAACAGCGGCCATCGTCGCTGCCCAATATCTAAAGCGTATTCCAGGTATCTCCACCGTGTATGTCGGTAGCAGCGAGTCGCGAGCTTTGACCCGAATTTCAGAGCGGGGAATATCCAAATCGGTATTGATCAAACGCTCTATCAAAGAATGGAATGAGATAGCTGAAGCCAATGGATTGACGCCGCAGGCATTTAGGAAAAATTATGTTGTCGCAAGAGAGAAAAGATGCGGGATTTGCATCTTTCAGGCCAGCTATGCGGCAACCTACCATGCGCGCGAGCCTGAAGACGGAAAATTGAGAGACCTCAAGCCGGACCTGCATTGGTTATCGGTGGGCGAACAGCATATCCTGCCCAAACCGGGTACTTCGAAGTATCCGCCGGTTCCATTGAACGTCATCTACACCTAAACTGGTTTCAAAATTCTTATCTTTTGCCCGATGGCTGCGTTCCGATCCGATTCAAAATTCACACGTACTAAATGTACGCTTAGTTTTTTGAATCGAATCGACGCCTTGCCCTCGAACAAAAGCTTAGTTTTTAAAACCAGTTTCTTACTTTAAGATAGCAGAAAAGCCGTTCCTAATCGAGTATTCTGCTCGGCAACTTTTATCATCCCTTTATTTGTGGATTTCTGAATCCCTCGATCACTTATTTGAGCGCTTTCATCATGGCGGTTTCATCGCAGTCGGGAAACTTGACGCAGATGATGCAATCGGCCCAGATTTTTAAGGGCAGATCGGAGCGTTCGATTTGAACAAAATCAAATTGCCTGAAAAAGTCCGGCTTGTAGGTGAGGGTGAACACTTTTTTAACGTTAAATGAAATCGCTTCCTGCAATACCATTTCGGTAAGTTCCGTTCCGATATTTTTTCCCAGGTGCGCGGGTAAAACAGCCAGCGACCGAATCTCAGCAAGATCCTCCCAGCAAAACTGCAATGCACAACAACCGATAAGCTGATCATTGTTCTGATCGGCATATACCCAAAAATCCCTGACATGATCGTATAACTCACTTAAAGGGCGCGCCAGCAGTTCTTCTTTTTTGCCATATTCCTGTAAAAGTCCGTGAATAGCCTTGACGTCCTTAATAGTCGCTTTTCGAATCATTTTTGCACACAATCAATCTATCGTTAATTAAATTTTTGAAAGGT
>JAHEIW010000031.1:0-33813 GCA_024639185.1 Deltaproteobacteria bacterium
CGGCCCGTGAGCTGAAAGCCAAGATTCTCGAACACGCCGGCCGTGTAACCGGTAAACTGGGCGGAGAGCTCGACATTTTAAACGGCGATATTGTGGATCGCAAAGATCCAGCGCGTAAAGTAATTGCGCTCAAAGAGGTGGCCCTGGACGCCTATTATGATAAGCAACGCGGTGGTCAATTAACAGCCGATGTCTCACACAAAACCTGTACGAATGCACCCACCTTCGGCTGTACCTTTGTTGAAATCGAGGTGGATATACCGCTGTGCAAAGTGGATATTAAAGAAATTTACAACATACATGACTCCGGTGTCATTTTACACCCGGTAATGGCCAAAGGCCAGGTGCACGGCGGTGTGGCCATGGGGATTGCAGCCGGGCTCTATGAGGAGATGAAAATCGATTCCGAAAGCGGCAAAATATATAATAATAATTTTCTGGACTATAAAATACCGACGGTTGTGGATGTACCGGATATCGGCTGTGAGTTTGTCGAAACCTATGAACCGTCATCGGGCTATGGCAACAAGGCTCTGGGGGAGCCGCCGATTATTTCACCTCCTCCGGCCATTCGCAACGCGATTTATGATGCCACCGGCGTCCCGATTTATGAGTTGCCCATGACGCCCCATACACTGTTTCGGTATTTTAAAAAAGCGGGCTTGATATAGTCAAATAAGGGTTCAGAGGTTCAGGGTTCAAAGGTTTGACAATCCGACAAAGGAGAATGAATGTTTAATTTTAAGAGCTATGCCAGGGCCGGCAGCGTCCAGGAGGCGATCCAGCTTTTGGGGCAAAATCCCGAGGCACATCTGATTGCCGGTGGTACCGACATGCTGGTCAAACTCCATAAGGGTAAAGCACAGTTTGATCATCTGGTGGATATTCACGATATTGCCGAACTCAATTATATCACCCAAAACGATGCAAACGATATTATCATTGGGCCTCTGACGAGCTTTACGCAGGTGGCCGAATCCGAGCTCATTTGCAAGCGCATTCCAGTCCTGAGTCAAGCGGTCCTCACCATCGGCGGGCCCCAGGTGCGCAATATGGCAACCATAGGCGGCAATCTGTGCAACGGCGTACCCAGTGCCGATAGCGCCACGCCCCTGATCGCTCTGAATGCAGCCGTGACGATCGAAGGCAGGGACGGATCCCGCCAAATGCCCCTTGAATCGTTTTTTCTGGGACCCAGCCAGGTGGCTCTCGAGCAGGATGAAATATTGACCGCCATTACCATCACCCGAGACAATTATACTGATTATTTCGGGCACTTTCATAAATATGCCATGCGGGAAGCGATGGATATTTCAACCATCGGCTGTTCAGCAGTTTGCAAAATAAATGACGGCACCCTGCAGGACCTGCGGCTGGCCTTTGGCGTGGCTGCACCGGTTCCCATCCGCTGCAAAGGAACCGAGGACAAGGTCCGCGGTCGTAAAATTTCACCAAAACTACTGACTGATATTGCCAACAATGTTCCGTCTGACGTCCGCCCGCGGACGTCCTGGCGGGCGGCCAAGGACTTTCGATTGCAAATCATTACCACACTGGCCCACCGGGTTGTCGAGCAGGCCATATTGAGCGCAGGAGGAACCATTCAGTGAACCGACAGATTAGCCTAACTGTAAACGACAAGAAAAAGGAAATCCGTATTGATGTGCGTCAATCGTTGTTGGAAGTCCTGCGGGAACAGCTGGGACTGCTCAGTGTCAAACAGGGCTGCGCTGTGGGTGAATGCGGTGCCTGCACGGTTTTAATCGATGATGTGCCCATCGATGCCTGTTTATATCTGGCGGTCTGGGCCGATGGCAAATCCATTCGAACGGTTGAAGGCGAAAGTCGCAACGATAAACTTTCCAGGGTACAACAGGCATTTGTGGATGAAGGCGCGGTGCAGTGCGGCATCTGTACGCCCGGATTTGTGATGGCCGCCACGTCTTTTGTCGAAAAACACCATCAGCAGAACATCAGCCGTCATGACATACGGCGCGGCCTGGCCGGCAACCTCTGCCGCTGCACGGGTTATGACACCATTGTGACCGCCGTGCAAAAGTGTCTGGATGAGGACGATTAATCCCTTGCTGCACAAGACCCTGTTTTTCCTAAAAAATTAAGCTCATCAAGCGTCAATTTGGGTTGACAATTTATTCGGTTATATTATTATTACTACGGTCACTTTTAATTTTTATTTGATGGGAGGATCAACATGGGAAAAAGTTCCAGAGAAAAAAGAACTCAAAAAGTCATTGAGGTGTTGAATAAAGCCCGCGCCATGGAGCTGCAGGCCATACATCAATATATGAATCAGCACTATAACCTGGACGATCTCGACTTTGGAGATCTGGCGGCTAAAGTAAAGCTCATCGCAATTGATGAGATGCGACACGCCGAGAAGTTTGCCGAACGAATTAAAGAACTTGGCGGTGAGCCCGTAACAGGGCATGATGGAACCGTCAAAAAAGGGCAGGCGGTCGAAGGTATTTTCCCTTTTGATGCGAATTTGGAGGATGATACCATTGAAGTGTATAACCAATTCCTTCTGGTTTGCCGCGAAAATGGCGACAGCATCAGTATGAAACTATTTGAAGAGATCATCGATGAAGAGCAGCTACATTATAACTATTTTGATAATGTTGACCATCATATTAAAAAGCTGGGAGATACCTACCTTGCCAAAATTGCCGGGACACCATCCTCCACCGGTCTGGGCCCCAGCGGTTTTGCTGTATCTGGAGGAGGCGAATAGCGCCTGTAAAGGCATATTTTTGAAGAAGATACCAGAAAGATCGAGGGCTCCTTTGTGGAGCACTCGATCTTTGATTTAGTTGAATTGAATGACCCTAAAAATACCCCTTCCCACCTGTCATTTAATCTAAAGCACTAAAGTTTTCTCTTCTTAGACCGATATATTCTGTATACAATTGCGCTTTAATTTAATGTCACGTTGCCACATTTGGGGGAGGGAATCGAGTGACAAACAGAAAGATATACCGCATTGCACTGGAAGTAGAAGCATTTCCGGGCATGCCGACAACAGCCGCCAAACTGCTTCCGCTTCTGGAAAACCACGATTCAACAGCGTCTGAAATTGAAAGCATTTTAAAATACGATCCGGGCCTGACCGCCAATATCCTAAAACTGACCAATTCGGCCTATTTTGGCATTCCCACCCGGATCAGCTCGGTACGACAGGCCATTGTGTTGCTGGGCTGGAAACGCCTGCTGCAGGTGGTGATGACCATTTGCATGAGCCCGCTCATGAATAAAACTATTCCCGGTTATGATCTGCCCAGAGGCGCGCTATGGCAGCATTCGGTTGCCGTTTCGGTGGCCGCTGAAATCCTGGTCAACGCCCTGAAAATACCGGATGCCGATGAAGTTTTCACTGCCGCGCTGTTGCATGATGTGGGTAAATTGATTCTGGGCGGGTTTGTCAAAGAAGATCTACAGCAAATTGAAAGCATGGTAACCAAAGGCATTACTTTTGATGTGGCTGAGTCCATGGTACTGGGGACCAACCATGCTGAAATCGGCGGACAGATTCTGGGCAAATGGTGTTTCCCGGCAGAGCTGGTAAGCGCCGTTCAATGGCACCATGATCCTGAATCCTGCGATGAAAGCTGCAACTTAAGCGATATTGTGCATGTGGCGAACACCATGGGCATCATGACGGGTTTTGGAAAGATCGACCAGGAACTGGCCCTGGAACACTTTGGCCCGGTGGCAGATCGCCTCGGGCTGGCACCCGAAAATCTTGAAGATATGGCCCAGCAAACAGCCGATCGGGTTAAAAAGCTGATGGTGTCGTGGGCCTAAATCGAGCGTCTTGCGGCTCTGGGTAAAAGAGTTTTAGATAATCATGCCATTGCCATTTTACCCTGCCACCCATGGCGTAACAGTTCAGATTTTCGTTCGCGACTGTCTGCATCAGGGCAGATTCGAGTATATTCCCATCGACCTTTCGAACAGATAGGATCCGTTCGGTTAGCAATTTCCGATTCTGTGCGGCGTTTATCTGTGGATCCTGATGCAACCATGCCCCATTTTCCTCGATGATATTGTTCATCATCAGCTCATATACGATGACCGCGCGTTCGAGATTTTCTAATGGAATGATCTCATCAGCAGAAGCCTTCCCGGCCTGGATGTTCTTTTGAATATGCCCCAGGTACTGATTATATCTGTCTTCCCATTTGCTAACCACGGTATTCAGCTGCTGCCTACCTGCAGCGGCGGTCTCCACGACCGCCTGATTGGCATGGTATCTGGACCAATCATCGGTTAAAATCCGGGTACCCAGCCGATCCGCATGCGCTCGCACCTCGGTGCCCGGAAAGGGCGCCACAATGTGAAATCCATAGGCCAGCCCGAGCGGTGGCGACGAGGTCTCGGAGATGGGGTAATAGGGGTTGATCAACAAGACACGCATAATTCAAAGTGCTCTGTATCAGGTTTCATGCGTCAGCGTTCAAAAGTTCCGCCAGAGGCAGTTCAGGTGCCGGGTGTCAGGAAAAGATGACATCGAGCGGGATATGTCAATTTTTAACGTCATCAATTTTGTCATCCTGACACCTGAACACCGACACCTGACACCTTTTTTATAGTGAACAAAAAAATGGGGCCCGGAAAGTGTATCCAGGCCCCATTCGTTTTTCGTGTTTACTTTATCCGAACTAGAACAATCCTGTCACCTGGCCGGTTGCAGGATCTACATCCACTCTTCTGAATGCCGGGTTGGAGCCGGTTCCGGGCATCAGGCTGATAGTACCGGCACAGGGGCACAAAAACTTCGCACCGGAATAAATCAGCACGTCCCGCACAGGCAGCGTCCAGCCTTTGGGCGCACCCTTGAGGGTCGGGTCGTGGCTCAGGCTGAGATGGGTTTTGACCATCATGGTTGTAAAGTCGGCGTACTGGGGATCGCCCTCGAGCATTTTGGCCTTAGCCTCGGCTTCCGGGGTCCAGGCCACGCCGTCCGCACCGTAGACTTCCTTGGCGATCAAGTCAACACGGTCGCGCAGTTTCATCTCCAGCGGATACAGGAATTTGAAGTCGTTTTCTTCTTCACAGGCCTCGACGACGGCATCGGCAAATTCCAGGGCCCCATCGCCGCCCAGTTCCCAGTGTTTGGACTCGGCGCAACGGGCGCCGGCCGCCTCGGCTGCCGCACGGACAATCTTACATTCCGCATCCGTATCGGTGTAGAAACGGTTGATGCAAACCACCGGGTTGATGCCGGCCTTGCGGATGGTGTTGATGTGATGCACCATGTTCACGCAGCCTTTTTCAACCATTTCCAGGTTCTCTTTGGTGTATTCATCCGGCATGGCAATGCCCGGTGTCACTTTGGGACCGCCGCCGTGGCTTTTCAGCGCGCGGATGGTGGTGGTCAAAACTGATACATGCGGTTTCAATCCGCTGAAGCGGGATTTGACGTTCCAGAATTTCTCGAAGCCGATATCGGCGCCGAAGCCCGATTCAGTCACATGATAGTCAAACAGTTTCAAGCCCACACGGTCGGCAATAATGGAGGACTGGCCGACAGCGATGTTGGCAAAAGGTCCCGCATGCACCATGCAGGGGTTATATTCGGCGGTGCACATCATGGTGGGGTTGATGGTGTTGCGCATAAAAGCGGTCATGGCGTTGCCGACTTCGAGATCGCCGGTGGTTACCGGCTTGCCGCTCTTATCAAATGCCACCGTGATGTTGTTGAGCCGTTCTTTCAGATCGGCCAGATCGCGGATAATCGACAGAATGGCCATACACTCGGAGCCCACGGCGATACCGAATTTGGACTGCATGGTAAAGCCGTCCATGCGGCCGCCGATGCCGATGATAATGTTTCGCAAAGACTGGGCACAAAAATCCATGATCCAGCCCAGCTCAACGCGGGTGGGATCGATGTTTAAACGCGCCATGCCCGTCAAGCGATCCAGTTGTTCATCGTTGTAGTTGCGCTCGTGCTGCATGCGCGAGGTCATGGCCACCATGGCCAGGTTGTGGGCATTCATGATGTCGTTGATGTCGCCGGTCAGCCCCAGTGAGAATTCGGTCATCGGAATCAGCAGGGAGTTGCCGCCACCGGCAGCGGTTCCCTTGACGTTCATGGTGGGGCCGCCGGAGGGCTGGCGCAGCGCGCCGCCTACGTTCTTGCCGCGTTTGCCTAAACCTTCCATTAAACCGCAGGAAGTGGTGCTTTTGCCTTCTCCCAGCGGCGTCGGCGTGATGGCGGTCACCTCGATGTATTTCCCGTCCGGTTTGTCCTGGAGACGGTCGATTATTTTCAAAAAGTCCAGTTTCGCCAGCCGGCCCATCGGGAGAATCTCATCCTTTTCAAGACCCAGTTTGTCCCGCCATTCTTCCGGTGTCGGCATGTTCGGTTCAGCCGCTTCGGAAATCTGCCAGTCTGCCATTTTTACTGCATCATAAGCCATCTACTTAACCCTCCTTTCGATTTTTTGATAGAGCTGTTGCGAAGTCGTATCGAAGAACCCTTTGTGACGCACTTATATATAAATCGTCCAAACCTGCATAAAAAAATCACCATGCGTGTACCATCTGATCGGGCGTTTGGCAAGAGATTTATTCTGTTCAGGGTTCAAAGGTTCAAGGGTTCAGAGGTTCAGGGTTCATTAGGTCTGCGTTACGTTTAGCGCATGGTTTGTTTTATCGAGTACGAGTACGAGTACGAAGCGTTTAATGATTTATCGTACTCATCCTCCTGCTCGTCTTCGTCCTCGGTTTTTTAAGGTGCTCTTTTAATAAAATAATAGGCACTTACGCCGCTGACTAAAACCAGTTGCCAGCAGCCAAGTGCCAAACCTTTGAACCATGCCCGCCGCGCCGTAGAGTACGCGTAGGCGGGTGAACGCTGAACCTGGAACCTTTAATTATGGAGCTGATTGAGCTGGTAATAAAAGCCCTGGCGCGCCATCAACTCCACGTGGTTGCCGGTTTCGACAATACGGCCCCTGTTCATAACGATGATTCGATCCGCATGGCGCACGGTTGACAGCCGGTGAGCAACCACCAGGGCCGTTCTGTTTTTCATCAGTTTTTCGAGGGCCTGCTGAATCCATAACTCGGTTTGCGAATCAATATACGAGGTGGCTTCGTCAAATAGGATTAATTGTGGATTTCGGGCAAACGCGCGGGCAATTGAGATGAGCTGTCGCTCGCCGCTGGAAAGAGATGTGCCCCCTCCCGGAAGGACTGTGTCCAGTCCGTCAGGCAGCCGTTCGATTAAACTGTGGCAGTTGGCCGCTTCGATGATGCGCCGGCTGGCCTCCTCGGTTAAGTGCTGAGCATTGTCGAATATGTTTTCGCGGATGGTGCCGGAAAACAGAAACGGCTCCTGCATCACCAGCGCCATTTTATGGCGAAACTCAGCGGTATCGAATTCTCTGAGATCGACATCGTTGATCAGGATGCGACCCTCTGTCGGGTCGTAAAAACGGGGGATCAGGTTTACCAGCGTGGTTTTACCGGCGCCGGTGGGGCCGACCACGGCCACGGTATCGCCAGATTTAATATGCAACGATATGTTACGAAGCACCTTCTCGGCGTCAATATAGCTGAAGGAAACATCCTCAAATCGGATCGCATGAATACGGTCCAAACCCGGCAAATCCGGTCGAACACGTTTTTTTGGCAGGCTATGCTGCGTATCCAGGATCAATAATATCCGCTCTGCCGAAGACATTGCATTTTGCAAAATATTATATTTTTCAGCCAGATCTCTAATCGGCCTGAAAAACATCCTGATATATGAAATGAATGCCACCAGGGTTCCAAGACTGAGCGCATCAGCGAGCACCTGACCGCCGCCATAGAAAATGACAACAGCAATAGCAATCACCCCCATCAGCTCAATGATCGGCATAAAAATGGCCAGGACATGGATCTGTCGCATGCCGGCCTGATAATTTTCATGGTTGAGCTGTCTGAATTTTTGGTAGTTTTTCGCTTCCTGCACAAACAGCTGAATAACGCCAATGCCTTCAATGGTTTCAGCAAAACGGGTATTGATTTCAGCCAATTTTATGCGCAGCGCCCGAAACACGTCACGGGCCTTTACCGAAAATACGGCCGAAGCGTAAAATACGATGGGCAGGACCATAAACGATGCCAGGGCGAGCTTCCAGGAAAGAAACAACATGATCGAGGCGATTCCGATCAGCAAGAAAATATCTTTGAAAACCAGTGAAATGACCGACGTAAACAATTCATGCATGTTCTGGACATCGTTTGTCAGCCGTGTGACCAGGCGGCCGACCGGGTTGCGCGTAAAAAATTCAATCGCCAGGTTCTGTACGTGGGTAAAAAGCTTCATTCTTAAATCATGCATGATCATGTGACCGCAGTACTCCATAATCATTTTCTGGCTAAAATTGAGGATGAAATTAACTAAGACGATGGCCAGGAAGATCAGTGCCATTTTCCCCAGGCCGGCCACATCGTGCCGCCGCAAAATTTTCAAATCGGATTTTGCAAGCTTTCCCAGATCATCAAATGAAATCAAGCCTGTCTGGCCATCCACCTTAAACAGGGCGCCATATTTTTCAGCAACTGCACGCTGACGGGCGTCATTTAGGTCTATCTTTAAAAATCGTTTTCGCATCCCTTCGGTCTGCGCATCTGTTGTTTTGGTCACGTCAGCGTGCGGCACGATGTACCGGTCAATGGCGACCTTGGTAACATAAGGCAGCGCCAGTTCCAGAGCGGTTATGCCTAAAACCAACAGAATTGAATAGAAGATCAGTCTGCGGTAGGTGCTCACAAACGGCAGCAATCTTCTCAACAGCTTGAGGTCATAGGGCTTGCCCAGCTGCGCTTCTTCAAAATATTCATATTCAGGATGCATTCAGGTCCTCTTCCAATTCCTGCAGTTGAAAGGCTCTGGCATAATATCCATCGGTGGCAATCAAATCCTGGTGAGCGCCCTGTTCACGGATTCGTCCCTGCTCGAGGGCGATGATCTGGTCTGCAAATCGAACGGCGGAAATGCGATGGGAGACGATGATGATTGTCTTCTGGCCGATCATGGATTTGAGCGTTTCGATAATGGAATTTCCAGTGGCCAGATCCACCTGGCTGATGGGATCATCCAGTATGAGTATCTTGGCGTCCTGGTTAAATGCACGGGCCAGCGCGATCCGCTGTTTTTGACCACCGGACAGGATCACGCCTTTTTCACCGACAATGGTTTCATAGCCATTTGAAAAAGCCTGGATCGTTTCGTAAACAGCGGCTTTTTGAGTAACGGTCTGCAGCTGGTTTTCCGCGATCAATGGACTGTCAAACGTAATGTTTTCCCTGATAGTCCCGGCAAACAGGAAAGGCTCCTGGGGCGTGAAGGCAATCTGTGATCTCAGATTATCGAGCTGTAGCGATCGTATGTCATGGCCGTCAACGCGTATGTTGCCGCGGGAAACCTCATACCGTCTGGGTATCAAGTTCGCCAGTGTTGTTTTACCACTGCCCGGGGGTCCGACAATACCCAGAACGGTTCCCGGCTCCACCGTTAGATTAATACCCGATAGCGCCATTGGGCCGCCGTTTCCATTGGCTCCGTAGCTAAAATCGACATTTTCAAAAACAATGCGGCCCTCATACCGATCAAGTGTTCTGGCGTGTTTTTGGTTTTGTATTTCCGGACGGGTCTCCAGAATGTGATTGAGGCGATCCAGTGACGCCCGCCCTCGCTGGATTAGGTTTGTTACCCAGCCCAGTGCCATCATAGGCCAGGTCAATAAACCCAGATAACTGATGAAAGCGACAAAATCTCCGGGCGTTATGGTCTGAAAGATGGTCTGGCGTCCACCCAAATACAGCACAATTGCCAGACTCAAATTGGTAAACAGCAACATCATCGGGAAAAAAGATCCCACAATTTTTACCAGACCCAGGTTTTCTCTGACGTATGCGTTTGAGACGGCATTTACCCGGGCGGCTGCTTGCTGTTTGTGATTGTGTGCCTTGATGATGCGAATCCCGGCAAAGCGTTCGCGAATGACTTCGGTTAAGTCTGAAAAGGCCGCTTGAACCTGCTGGTACCGCTGGTGCATCTGTTTGCTGAAAATTTTGGTACTGATGGTAATCAATGGCATCGGGATCAACACAAAGAGGGTCAGAGTGACATTGATGTAAAGCATAAATCCAATGGCCGCGGCACCCAGCACGATTGCATCATTTAAGGCCACCAACCCCATCCCGGCTGCCATGCGGACCTGCTGAATATCATTGGTGGCATGGGCCATTAAATCGCCTGTCTGGGTGTGATCAAAAAATGATGCCGACAGGGTCTGGATATGGGCCAGCAGGCGATTGCGCAATCCCTCCTCAACGCGCCGTGATGCGCCCAGCAAACAGCGCCGCCATACATATCGAAATGTGCCAATCAACAGGGCAATAATGACCATGTAAATTGCATAAAGCAGCAACTGGCCCACATCGATTTGCAGCGCGGTCAGCCCGTCAACCGACCACTTGATGATGCGAGGAATAAAAAGCTGCAGCCCGTCAACCACCATTAAGCTGAGCAGACCGGCCACGATTTTCCAGCGATTTTCTTTAAAATAGGGTTTGATCAGAGCGATGGATTTCATCAGATGCAGTTCCAAAGGGTTAATTTTTATAACAATCTGAAAATAAATAACATTTTATCATGCGTTGACTTCGCCGAAGTCGGTTGTTATTGTAAATTTTATGGAATCAGGATCTATTGTTGAATATATTGACCGTCAAAAAATAATGTGCGCAGTGGTTCTTGAAGTCAAGAACCAGCGGCTACGGTTGTTAACGGAAAACAATCGAGAGGTCAACCTTTCCTGCAAACGACTGCTACACAGAGACAAGATACGCCTTGATCTTACCCTGGGACGAGATCGGATGGTAGAGACTTTAAAAGAAGTTGTCCGCAAACGGGAAAAACTCATTAATACCATTGATATCCGCGATCTATGGGAAGTACTGAACAGCGAACAAAATTTGATCGATCTGGCGACTTTGACCGAATTTTGTTTTCCAGAGAGCCCATCGGGAGATCATGAAGCGGCAGTCATGCGGGCCCTATTTAATGATCGGCTTTATTTCAAATTTAATCCGGACGGGTTTCGCCCCAATTCAGAAAAACAGGTAGAATTGCTCGCTGCCCAGCGAAAAGAAGCGCAACGCAAACAGGAGGTGACCGAAGCCGGCGGCAGCTGGCTTAAAAGCATGCTGAATTCAACCGGACCTATTGATCCTGCTTCGGTTACACCGATAGTTCAGGAGTCTATTGGAATCCTGAGGTCGTACTATCTTTTTGGCAAAGAAGGTAAAGACGATACGATTGCCAGGCGTATGATGGCCAGAGCCGGCCTTGAAAGCCTGCAGGATATATTTCGGATCCTCGTGCGGTTGGGTGTGTTTGAAGAAAATGAAAACCTTGAGCTGTTGCGCCACCAGGTATCGGCTGATTTTAATGAAACGGTTTTAACCCGTGCGGCGCAGATTGTCAGCTCAAAACCGATGGGGGCTGTTACTGAGCGCCGTGATCTTACCCACCTGTCCCTGATGACCATCGATGGCCAGGGAACTCTTGATTTTGATGACGCCATCAGCATTGAAGAAAAAGATGATGGATTTCGACTGGGCGTTCACATCTCTGATGTCGGTCACGTCATAAAAAAAAATGATGTTGTTGATCAAGAGGCGAGCGCGCGCAGCAGCTCCATTTATATGCCAGACCAAAAAATATCCATGCTGCCGTCGGTTCTGGCAGAAGGCCTCTGCAGCCTGAAAGCCGGCCTGGAGCGTCCGGCCATCAGCATTATGATTGATCTAAGCGCGCAGGCTGAAATTGTGAGCACTGAGATCTTGCAGAGCCTGATTAAAGTCAAGCATCAGTTGACCTATTACGATGTCAATAATGCCGTGGATGATAATCCACAGAAACGCATTTTACTGGATATTGCCAAAAAATATCGGCAGAAAAGGCTGGATGATGGGGCCATACAGATTACAGTGCCCGAGATCGGTATCTGGGTCAACGAAAACCAGGAGGTTTCTGTTAATCAGGTTAACCGGGAAAGTCCGGGCAGGTTGCTGGTTTCAGAGCTAATGATCATGGCTAACGGGTTAATGGCCAATCATTTAAAAGAGCGTCAGTTACCGGCAATTTTCAGATCGCAACGCGAGCCGCGGCAACGACTATATAAAAACAATGCGGGTACGCTTTTTCAGAACTGGATGCAACGCCGGCTTCTCAGCCGCTTCATCTTGAGCACTGAGCCCGATTGGCATTCGGGATTGGGATTGAATGCATACATCACCGCAACTTCTCCTATTCGCAAGTACTCAGATCTGATCAATCAGCGCCAGATCCGGGCATCGCTCGGATTGGAATCGGCTTATCGCGCCGATCAAGTTGCGGATATCATAAAATCCCTCGAGTTGCCGATGAGCCTTGTGGGCCGCTTTCAATATACACGCCATCGATACTGGCTGCTAAAATATCTTGAAAATCAAGTCGGGCAAAAAGAAGAGGCCATTGTCCTGCATAAGGCCCGTAGAAAATATCAAATTCTATTGAACCGGTATATGCTTGAGTGCGATTTGCCGATAACCAGCGGTATTGAATTAAAGCCGGAAGATTTGATCCAGGTAACCATTCAACGGGTCAGCGCCCGGCAGGACATCATACAAGTCGCCATCGGCTAATCCCTGAAATTTGCATGAAAATTAATGAGAAGTTAAGTTAACACCAAAAGACTTCAAATTAAGTAAATTTTAGAAGGAATAAAAATATCAACCAGGATGAAGGATTAAATATCATTTTATCTCATTAATTTTCACCCTTTGGTCTTCGCTTTCAGCTACGACCCAACAGGGCGGGCGAGCCGGAGACTTCCATCTGCTGCGTTATTAAGGGCGAAGCATAGTTCACTATAGCTTCGCCCTTAAGTGCCTTGCATATGAAAGCCTCCGACTCGTGCAAAGTTCAGGTACAATCTAATGGCCTTTTTTTCGCTGGCCTGCGTTCTCCGCAGTTTTCTGTCTGCGACGTACTTCAAGTACGCCGCAAACAAAAAACCTTGTGCGGCCTTGCCCACCAAAAAAAATACGTATTTATAAAGGGAAATGATATTCTATTAAATTAAATTCCACTTACTATGGGCTAAGCCAGAGATCTCAGCTAACGCCGCAATATATTGCTACGGGGTATTGGGATATTAGAATGCTGGAATACGGGATTTGATGGGAGAAGATCTACTTCGATTTAACCAAGCTTAGCTCGAAATTACCGTCAAGACATCATCCGCTTTTTTTACCCAATATTCCTTTTGTCCATCACTCCATTATTCCACGGGGCAACTCTAAGGCCGGAACACTGCTTTGGCACTATCCCAATTTTGGCCCTGACTATCTGAACGACTTATTTGACCGAAATGACGGTGCCGGCGGTGATTGTTTTGAGATCGTCGGGAGTCAATTTGAAAACAGCGTGGGGCGTTCCGGCGGCAGCCCAGATCTCATCGTACTGCAGCAGGTCTTTGTCAATAAAAATTTTAAGCGGGCGGTCATGTCCGACCGGCGGTACCCCGCCGATGGCAAAACCGGTCATCTGGCGAACATAATCGGGTTTTGCCATCTTAATAGGTTCAGACACAGATTGCTCAATGGCGCCTTCATTTACCCGGTTGGCTCCACTGGCAGCTACCAAAATGGGTTGATGTGACTGCTGGCCCTCAAATATAAGCGATTTTACAATCTGCCCCACCTGGCATCCAACAGCCCGGGCTGCATCCGACGCACTGCGCGTTGTATCCGTCATCTGGACCACTTCACAGCTCAAGTTATGGGCTTGTAAAGCTTGCTGCACTTTTTGGGCACTGGGTTTTAATTTTGCCTCCATCGTTCCTCCCTTTGCGGTTGCGAGACACCATGGCATTAAACCGCTCATCAGGCAAGTGTTTATTCCAGCAGCAATTATCCGCTGCAATGTCTTTGACGCGCACCGCGCATTCCGGGTGACAGTGATACGGGCGTTGCCGCCGTCCAATGCGCTGTGCACCGGGATTAGTGTCGGCAGCCAGGCGAGGATACTAAGTTTTCATCAATTTTCTGAATGCCTTTCAATTTTCGATTTTTTAAAGATTTGGACTCATTTTGCAATAATCAGTAATTATAATGATTATAGCGTCATAGATGAATTTTTACCCATATGACACCTTGGCCGGTGTAAATATTTTACTTGACTAAATAATACATAATAATTATACAGTCATATTATAAATAAATATTATTCAGGAAGGATTTTAGCCATGGGAATCCAGGAAAGGAAAGAAAGGGAAAAGGAGAGGCGACGGCAACAGATTATGGTTGCCGCCAAACGCGTTTTCTCGAATAAAGGTTTCAACAAAGCCACCATGGAAGACATCGCTCAAGAAGCTGAACTCAGCCCGGGTACACTTTATCTGTATTTTAAAAATAAAGAAGAGCTTTATGCTTCGCTATCACTTCGGATACTTCAATACCTTTTAATCCGGGTCGAACATGTCAATGAAGAAAAGGATTCCGGTCCTGAGGAAAAGTTAAAGTCTCTTGTCGATGCCATGTACGATGTTTACGAATTTGATCCGTTGATCATTATCAACATGTTTCATCTTCAGTCCAGTGAAACCCTGAAAAATTTGTCACCGCAGCTGATGGAAGAGATAAAACTGTTGTCGCGCAAATCACTGGGTTCCATTGCCCAGATATTCAAAGAAGGCGTGGAAACGGGTATTTTTATCGATAAACATCCGGTGGCGTTGGCAGACACGTTTTGGGCATTATTCTCCGGCGTGGTTTTATGGTTGACGAGCAAAAAGATCATTGATGAACGCAAAGATTATCTGAAACAAACCCTTGATGTTGGTTTTGATATCTTCCGCCGCGGACTTAAAAAATAGGCATTTGCCAACCAGACACTTCTTTCTGTCAATTCTTGTAAGTGATACCCTGTTATAAGTCGATCACGTCCCAGGTTGAGCCGGCCGAAGGTCCCCGTGAAACGGGATTTAGCCTGTTGAGCCTGTAAAAAAGGAATGCGGTGGAATTCTATTGTCAACCGGCAAACGGGGCAACGGGCTCAACCGCTAGAATAACTTCGTAATTTCATCCACTTCAAAATGGGGCCAGGGCACCTGCTTTTTGCCTTTATAGGCCTGGATCCCCTGCCCGCTGTCCAACACCTCTCCAATGCAGGCGATCTCGATACCAGCAGCCTCGATACGGTGCATCAGTTTTGGGTACTCACTGCTGTGGCAGCAGATTAAAAGGCTGCCGGAGCCAATAAGCCCCAGCGGATCAATATCGAGCAGGTCGCATATCTTTTGTGTTTCTGGATAAACGGGTATCTGATTCATGCTGACTTTGATCTTATGCCCTCCGGCAATGCTCAATTCCGCCAGCGCTATTGCCAGTCCGCCTTCGGTCACATCGTGCATGGCAGTGGTTGCCGGGCTTTCAGCGGCAATTTTAGCTTCGGTCATAACACTGATCTGATCTAAAAAATGACGGCAGCGACCAATTTCACTGGAGGAAAGGCCCATTTTTTTTAACCGCCTACCAAACTCCCTGGCAATAATGGCGGTCCCCTCGACAGCCACGCCTTTGGATAACAGCACCTGGTCGCCGGTTTTCATCTGGCGTTTATCAATCAGATTGCTGCGGGGAACCGTACCGGCCATCATCCCGGCCACAATGGGCCTGACAACGGCTTCTGTAATTTCTGTGTGCCCGCCACATAGCGTAATGTCCCATTGCTGACAAAAGTGTTTGAGTTCATCGAACACGCTTTTAATTTGTGACGGCGTTGTGCCGCAGGGGAAAAATAATGTCGTTAGGAACCATCTTGGAATCGCACCGGAGGTGGCAATGTCATTGGCATTGATCAATACCGCATATTGCCCGATGGAATCGGTGGCGAAGGTAATGGGATCGGATTTAAGAACCAAAACTTCCTGCGATTCGATATCAACCGCTGCAATATCTTCTCCGACACCCGGAGTGATCAGTACGCTCGAGTCTTCAAAAATAAATTGATTCAAAAATTCCCTTAATAACGGATTCGGTAGTTTTCCCGCCGGAAGCGGTATGCCCATGCGGACAATGTTTTTTATTTCGGCAATGTCTTCGATCTCAAAGTCGCCGGTGAAAGCTCCCGGGTCCTCATGCTGCCCAACGCGCACCCATGCGGTTATGGCGCCCATCTTGTGTACGTTCCGGATCTCGGAAGGGTGCGTCGATATAAACAGGATAGTTGCTACCGCGACATTCATTTTTTGTGCGGCACGATGAATCAGGTCCGCATCCGCTTTGTGGCGCATGATTTCAGGCTGGCTGAAGATGACATCCATATCCTCTTGATTGACAAAACGAGATTTGCGCAATGCCAGTTGGACGCTGTTTGAGCCAGAACGGCTGATAATTCCAAGTCGTAGATCCTTTGAAATAAGGTCCTGACTGATTTTCAGCAAAGCCGTCGTCGGTTCAAGGCGAAAAAGAACGGCTTTGATATGGATGGGTCGGTTTGTCATGTTGCGTGTTTCCATGCCAGAATGCAATTGAAAAGTCAAACCGCTTGCGCTTTGGCGACTCAGTGATTTGACACCTGTTTTGACAATTGTGGATTTCAGGTTTAAAAATAAACGGATCGAAGGCGACCTTGCCCGTGAACTTTTGTGATTACCGTAAATTGAAGGGCAGGGGAGTATTGTCGATTCCGCTGCTGATAATTCAACGGGTTATGGTTAGCGGTTGGGCAGAAAAACGTCCCGGTCCATCATTAAATTATTTGTGTGACACGGTTTGGGGATGAAAATATTATTGATATATCCATATTGCCTTGAGACACGGCTGCATGTTGAAGATATCAGCGTCGTACCCCAGGGGCTCTATTACATTGCAGCGCTTCTTAAAAAACACGCTTACGATGCGGAAATCTTAAACTGGTATAACATCAACTTCATGTGATTTTTACGGCTCGCCCCAATTTTGGGGCCGGCAGGTCCGATTTCACTCAGCAGACTATTTTGTCGAGCAGCTTTCCCAGCTCGCCGGACAGGGAACCCGATTTTTTTTCGCGCCTGGCACTCACGTTTCAAAAGGGAGATTATGCGGGTATTGACGCTATCGCCCACAAGGACCGGATTGTCGAAAAACTATATTTGCGGTCTTTGGAATACGGCACCAATGCCCGGGCATATGGGGGACAGGGTATGCTCTACCAACAACGCAAGGACTTTGATGAAGCGATTCAAATCTCGACGGCCGGCATTAGGGTTTTTCCCAGAGACGAACAATTGAATCTGTGTCTGGCCGTCAGTTACATGAACTTGGGAAACTATCAAAAGGCGCTGTCTTGCCTATCAAAATTACAGCACAAAAAAAAAGCGTCAACTTTACTGCCAAATGTTGCCAGGCGCTGGATGATGTGCAAAGGGCTGAGCTGTACCGCAAAAAATGCAATGAGTTTGATTCAAAAACCAGGGCTTAACTGTCTATTTTGAACTTAATCGGTTTTTCCAGGATCGGCCGGATTTTGAATTGACCGATAATTTCGGTCTGCTCGGGATCCTCAACGCCCCACCAGTTATGTCCGGCTTTAACTTTGCTGGTCGTATCGGCAACCTTAATCGCCCAGTTTCCGTTATTGACAATATTGTTTTGTTCAATGCTGGCTTTTGATTTTTCCAGAATAAACCCACCGGCACCATTTTCGGTAATCACCGAATCTTTTACGAGCAGCTGCGCCTGGCGGGCCGCTATGCCAATTTTACCGGAGGCGCGCACGAGGGTGTGATGAATTTCTACTTTGCTTTGTTCGATAACGATGCCCCAGACATTGTTTTGAAACAGGCAATTTTGCAGATTGACCGTCGTTTCTGTCACCCTGAGTCCATATTCAGCATCGGAAATCTGACAGTGGTTGATGTGGATGTCGTTTTTGGTTTTATCCAAAAATATACCTTTCCAGCCACCGGCGCCCAAACTGGCCAGGCGCACCGGTTCTGTCTTTGTCCCGTTGATCTGGAGTTCGCCTTTTACAATCAAGCCCAGATTCTGAAACCAGATGACCGTGCCGGGTTGCACGGTCAATTTTGCCCCGGGCAAAATCACAAGTGCGTCCTCCACCAGATAAGGGCTTTTAGCAGCGGTCAGCACCGTATTTTTCGTGATTTTAGACGGCAGGACTGTGGGCGCGCCTATTTTTATCGGTCCCAGGGTGTCCACCCACTGGCTGCCGGTGCCGGTTTTCGATTGCAGATATCCGATGATCCGCCCGTGGGGCAGTCGATCTTTGTTGCGGATGCGATAGGCTCCGATGTAGACGCCTGGCTCTTTTTCTTTTAAAGGCAGGTTTGATACCAGCGGGGGAATACTCCAGCTGGCCTTCTGGCCTTTTTCGCCGATCATGGCAACTTTGAGCAGATCTCCCGGGCGCAGCAGTTTGCCCCCTGCGTTGTGTACCAGCACAATGATTTTCGGAGGGGGCTCGGTTATACCTTCGCGGTCCGGAATGGTCGCCACCATTTGCATGCACAATTCGGCTGCGGCCTGAAGGTGCGACGCTTTTTGATGCGTAATGGCCGTCTTGACGATCGTTGCCGCCAGCCCGGTGAGGCTCAGCGGCACGTCGCCTTCCTGAATATGAATGTCGTGCTCGAGTTCCCAGATGACGCGATTCGAGTCGCACCGCACCATTCTGGCTTTGAGTCCTGCAGAGTTATCCGAATAAACCAGCGCATAGGTTTTGCCCAGACTCGTAACCTCACCGAAGATGATCGCATCGACACCCAGCAATTGTCCCAGCCGGGCTGCTGAAACGGCATCACCTGAAACGATTGCCTGATATAGTTCGTTTCTTTTCAGATTATCGTCAATGACGAAAGGCTCCAGGTCCAGGTAATTGAGAGAGCTAAAGAAATTGTAAAACATTTTGCGGACGATGCTGCCGGCTTCAGGATTGGATGTTTGATTGACAAACGGTACTATCGCAACTTTGTATGGAAGCTGGTCCTTTTCCAGGACTTCCGGCTCAGGACCGGGCATCAGCATACTTTTGAGGGCACAGGCATTTATGCCCGCTGCCAGACAAATGACTGTCAAAAAGATCATTAATGTATTTTTCATATTTTTAACTCGCTCGCCTGTTCAGTTTAGGGTCGTAAAATCAGCATTTAAAATCTTAAGCAACAGAAAACAATCTTGAAAACACAATAGAAATGAAGCACGAAAGTTTATTGTTCGTACTGTCGAGACATTATCTTTTAGCGCTGCGACAACCGGTTTCCCAAGGGTCATCTATTCCAAACAGGGGTGATGAGTGCCGCACAAGAATTACCAGGGGGTGTCGGTATCTTTTTCGCCTTCTTTTTCTTCAAATAGATATTTCATAATTCGGGAGCTTTCAGCTCCGGATTCTTCCAGAAGGCGCTGGATTTCTTCGCGTTTTTTCTTTTCATCTTTTTTAGTCAGCTTGCCGCCGCGGTTATCGGAGGCGCTGCCGCCTTTTTGGGCAGATACCAATTTTTGGCGACAGGCCGTTATCTTGGCTTTGATTCTTCGGGATTCAGGATCAATGATACTGTAGCGTTCATAATAAAACAGCGCTTTAGACCAGTTGCGTTTTTTGTAATAGCCGTCAGCATGCTCGCGGTAAAATGATTTCATCTGTTTGATGCGCTGCAACGCCAAATCATGTTTGGGATTGAGCGTCAGCACGGCCTGGTAAATAGAAAAGGCATTTTTATTTACCGGCGTGAGATAGCGTTTGGCCAGAAAATGGGTCTCGGCCTCTTTGAGCAGCTGGGCGATGTCTTGTTTTTCTCGACTTTTCTGCTGGAAAGCCAGCCATATGCGCCGGATGGCTTTTTGGGCTTCTTCAAAGTACAAACTGTCTTCGCGAATAGAGGAATATTCCCTGAGGGCAGATTGATGCTGCTTGTTGGATTCCAGCTGTTCACCGAGGGTTAAACGGTAATAATCCAAGCGATCCCAGAGCTTTTCGGCTTCCTGACCGTGACCGTATTTCGCCAGGTAATCTTTCAAGAATACCTTGGCGGTATTCAGATCGCCCTTTTCGGCTTTTTGCTGGGTGATGGCCAGGGTTATCTGTGCCAGCATGTCTTTGGCCGTCTGGGCATTTTCTGCAGACAGGTCGGTATGCAGCACTTCTTTGAGGGATTCCCGGGCCGGCATGTAATCCCCCACTTCGATCTGCCCGGCAACCTCGGCCAGTTTTTGCTGGGCTTGCCAGGGCATATAGGCGTGCATATAAAGCAAGTATGCTGAAAAGGTCAGGATTAACAGCGCTGTCAGCCATAGACTCCGGTTTGATCGTGTTGCGGAAGTTACAATTTTCTGCGTTGTTTGCCGGGCATCGGTCGATTGATCAGAGATAAAAGTGATGGAAAACGTTCCCATTCGGAGCTGATCCCCCGAATACAGGCGTTGTTCGGAGATCACCTGATCATTTAAGTACAGGGGATTGGTGGTGCTGATATTTCGGGCGACATACCCCTCGTCCTGCCTTTCAATAACGCAATGTTTGCGGGAAATCGACGGATGCATCAATTTCAGAGTGGCCTCGTTTGATCTTCCGATGATCAGCTTTTCCCGCTTCAGGGGAATGATTTTGCTTTTTCCGGTGGCAGTGGTGCACACCAATCGCGGCCCCAGAGTTTCGTCGCTGGGGATGTCGAGCACCATTGTTTTATCTTCCATCGATGTCAGCTTGGATTTCGGTCGCTTTATTTCCGCCACCTGAATGACAAATATCGATTTACCGATTGCCAGCTCGTCTCCATCATTTATAAACTGGCCTTCTGTCGGCCGGCCGTTCACAGAAATTTTGTCGGAACCCAGGTTTTTGATGAAATAGCGGTTGTCTTTGGTGCCCACCTTGGCCTGGACGTCTGAAATTTTAGAGTCTCCGATGACGATGTCACACTGTTTTGAACGTCCGAGCAGAAAACTGGTTTTCTGAGTTTGGTGACATTTTGTGGGATTCGATTTTTGAATTAATTTAAACATGGACCTTTCAGTCTTTTTGCGGTTCTCGCAGCACCGGCCGCATGCAGCAGGGATTAAGCTTAAATTGTATGCTTTAGGTATATGCTTTTTATCGGCATTTTCCAGAAAGCCTTTAATTGAATAAACGCTTTTTTTGAGCGGTTCAGCTTAGTTTTCCGGATCAGCGCTGGACCGGCGTGACCACCGGGTCTGTTTGGGCGTTATTTTGTCATAAAACCTGACAATTTTTGTCATTTGAGGGTCACAATAAAATGATGATTTTTAATAACTATTTGAATTTATGTTTATTTTTGAATTACTATACCTTAGGCCTGTTTTTTGCAGGCTTTTTATAACGCAAGTTAAATCAAAGACGTTAATTAAAATTTACGCACGATAAAGCCAAAACCCGAGCAATCGGGTGACGGAAAGCCACGGGTCCGCTGGAGGCGGATCGCCGGGTTGCCAAAGCGAGCTCACAAAGCTGGTTACCGGATAAAGGTGGCACAGCTTTTTTTTTGGCAAAAGCCCGAAAATGGACATAAAGGAGGAGCGCCTTGTTCAAATTCGTTGGCAGGACACCTATCGGTATGGGGCTGGTCTGGGGTGCGATGATCATTTGTTTGAGCATACTGACCAGCTGCGGATCGCACCTGGGGCTGGTCAAAGACAACGATGATGATGCCCCGCGAATAATCGTCAGAAACCCTCCCAAATCAATTGCCATTTTGCCTTTCAGCAACCAGACCGATTCAGAGGACATCAACGAATTTGTGCGCACAACCTTTTACAGCCACCTGTGTGCGCAGCCCTACAAGGATATTGAACTGCATGAGGTCGATCGCCGGCTGAAAATCCATAACGTGATAAACCCTGATCGGCTGACCCAAAAAACCGCCAGGCGACTGGGTCGAATTCTGGGGTGTGATGCCGTTGTTATCGGCAAAGTAACCGAGTATCAGCGGTTATACGCCGGCATTTATTCGCAAATGGCGGTGGGTGCATCCATTGCCGTATGGGATACGCGCACGGGCAAACAGATCTGGTCCGATGATCATGTTACCCGCAATCATGAAGGCGGAATTCCACTGGCGCTGACTGATATTGCGATGATCGGTATCCGCTCCGGAATGAATTTAACCGAATCGGAAAAGGTCAAAACGGTTGATGAATTGTCACGCTATTTGACGAGCCGGGTACCCATTCCGGACATAAACGGCCGGAAACAGGGCTCAAAGTTTGTCAGCCTCAAGCGCTTGACCAAAACAAAAAATCAACACATCTCTCAGCCTAAGTCCAGACATTCGAATAGACCCCTGAAGAAGCACAGCCTGAAAAAGCTGACCAAAGTCAACCATTCGCAGTATCGTTAATGGCTCGGGCTGTGGTCAGCCTTACTTTTTGATTTAGCCGCACGCCAGTTCCCCATACTCACAGGCGGACGGCAGCATTCAGTCATACCCCCGCCCCGGTCAAAGACGACAGCTGCTTTTTTTATCCAGCCCTGAAACAAAGGGTTTACAGCCATCCGATGAATTTGCTTGAATTTCAATGATGGTTCTGGAACTATCAGTCGGAATGATGGCTTCTTGCAACTAAAAATAATTACCTGAATGTTGCCTGAAACATTAATGCAACACTAATAATTGTGCTAACGGCCGGTGCTTAAGATAAGACAATATGAAAGTTCTTCCAACCCTCGAAGCCCAAATACGCCGCACCCTGGATCAGTTTTATGCCCGTTGGCCTCAAGCCATCCCCACCAAAGATCGTCTGAAGCAATGCAAGCTCATCTCTCACCGGGGGGACTACGACAATCAAAACATATTTGAAAATACAGTGGCGGCATTTGACCGGGCCAGGGCCGGCGGTGTATGGGGAATCGAGCTCGACCTGCGCTGGACAAAAGATCTGCACCCGGTGGTTTTGCATGATACCAATCTGCGGCGGGTATTCGGCAGCGATTGCGCCATTCATCAGGCCACCCTGGCTGAACTTAAATCCAAATGCAAGCGGGTCCCCGCCCTGGCTGAAATAATCCCCAGATATGGCAAAAAGATGCATCTGATGATCGAGATCAAATCAGAGGCGTATCCGGACCCGGCGCATCAGAACCGGATTTTAGCAGAATTGCTTGCCGCTTTGCAGCCGGTGGAAGATTATCATTTTTTGACCCTGACGCCGCAGATGTTTAACGCCATTGATTGTGTGCCCCAAAACGCATTTTTACCGGTTGCCCATTTCAATTTTTTCCGACTCAGCCAACTGGCCCTACGGCAAAATTACAGCGGGGTTGCCGGCCATTATGTGCTGCTGACCCGCTCGCGCCTTAAAAGACACAAAGCCCGCATGCAGAATCTGGCCACCGGTTATGTGAATTCCAAAAATTGTCTTTTTCGAGAGCTGAATCGTGGCGTGGAGTGGATTTTTTCCGACAATGCCGTGCAACTTCAAAAGGTTGTTAATGAGTTGCTGCAGACCGATCAGGTTCAGGGTTCATAGGTTCAGGGTTCAAGGTTGTCTGATATCGGTTTTTCACCGGCGCCATTTGGTTTTCTCGTGAATATCAGCGCTTAATAAAACGCTTTTATTTTTATTGATCTGGTGCCATTAAATAAGATATAAGTTGACATATAGAATACAGAGTTCCCTCAGAAATAGTACATGCCTAAAAATCTTCCGCTCTTGAGTTCATTTATAGTTGAATTGACCTGCTCACCCGTCTACTGATCGCTGCTTAATCTTCCGAGCATTTGATCGTTTTCAATTTAAGGAGGTGCAGAATGATCGGTAAGAAACTTTTCCCAAATAGCTTAAGATTTTTTATCATTGCCATATTGTTATTTTTCTCACCCCCCTTTTTATTGCCGCATGATCAAAAACGACCCTGTAGTTGCCTAGATCAGGCTGTCCAGAGAATCAAAGAAATACGGTCCCTTCCTGAGATGAAATACTTACATACGCTGGACGGTCAACATATCCTGTTGCATAAATTTTATGCCCAAAGCGATTCTTTATTCTCGCAGTGTTGTCTGTTTAAAAAGTTTTACTATTGGCAAAGCGAAGTCAGAGTGGTCTTATCGAATACCCAAACCGGCATGATAAAGCATAAAATCAGGAGTTATCATAATTGTCTGTCGACATATTGCCCGGATCGTTGCGATCCCCGCAAAACGCATGGCGACGTAGCAGAGTTTTACGATCAAAAAGGGAATTTTATGGGTTTGGCGGTTTATATTGGTGATGGAAAATATTGTGCACTGCCATACGATGGTTATAAAAAATAAAACCATGGGATTTCTATTAATCGTCTCTCATTTTCTCCGCCATTTTTGGCGGCGTCGCAAAGGCCCAAGGCATTTGTCTGCCACATCAGAACTGCGACAAGTTCGCACGTTTCACCGGATCAAAGCCAGTAGCCAGCAACCAGAGACCAGTCGCCTTCAATTCGACACCCGACACCCGCTATAATCTAACACCTGATAGGGACACCTGACACCTTTCCTTAATCGGCTTCGAGTAGCGCCGCCTGCTTTTTGCCTTTCTCCTCATCCACAAAATAAAACAGCGCCGCCCCGACAATAAACAGGACTAAAATGGAGGCAATGCCCCAGCGGGATGCCATCTGGCCAACGGCGGTGACCTGCTCGGGGGTGGGTGAGGGCGGCATCAGAAGCCGTCTGGCCATCAGCCCGACAGTGCCCATGAGTACCGGGCCTAAAATGACGGCAAACTTGCCCAGCATGTTATAAAAGCCGTAATATTCTGCGGCTTTGTTTTTAGGGATCAGGCGTGAATAATAGGAGCGGCTGAGGGCCTGGATGCCGCCCTGTACCAGGCCAATGACCATGGCCAGGATGTAAAATTCCATTTTCTGGGTCATCATGGCGCCCCAGACGGTGATACCCATGTAAATGGCAATCGCCAGATAGATGGATTTGCGAACGCTCCAGCGCTCTCCCAATTTGCCGAAGACCAGGGCCGAAGGGAATCCGATAAACTGAACGATTAGCAGCGCGATGATTAAATCGTTGGAATCGAATCCAAGCGAGAGGCCGTAATCGACGGCCATACGGATAATGGTATCAACGCCGTCGATATAAAACCAGTAGGCTAGCAGAAAGGTAAAAACGACTTTGAGGTGGCGAATTTTTTTAAATGTCCCCGCAAATTGCCGGAACCCGGCAACGATATTGCTGTCCGCGGTTTTTTCGCTCGAGACGTCTTTTTTTTCCGGAACCCAGAATATCGTAAAAAAGGTGAATAGCCCCCACCACAAAGCCACCGACAAAAATGAAAACCGCACGGCGGCGGCAGCATCGGGCAATCCGAACTTTTGCGGCATCAACGTCATGAGCACATTGATGAGAAACAAAAGCCCCCCGCCCAGATACCCCATCGAAAAGCCCAGGCCGGAGACATAATCGATTTTTTCTTCGCCAACGATTCCAGGCAGTAAAGAATCATAAAAGACATTGGCACCGGAAAAGCCAATGATGCCCATGGCATAAATGAAGATGGCCCATCCCCACTGTCCCTTTTGGACGAGAAAAAGAGCGGCTGTCATAAGCACACCCAGATAGGCGAAAAAAACCAGAAATTTCTTCTTGGCCGAGCCTTTATCGGCGATGGCCCCCAGTATGGGGGCCATTATGGCCACAATCAAACTGGCAATGGAATTACCAAAGCCCAGCTGGGCGGTGCTGACGTTTACATCGGCACCGTAACTCCAGTATTGCTTAAAGAAAAGCGGAAAAAATCCGGCCATCACGGTGGTGGCAAACGCAGAATTCGCCCAGTCATACAGGGCCCAGCCCCAGATCACCTTTTTATCAGATTTCATACCGATATCTCCGCTTTCGGTATTATCAAGTTTCAGGATTTGCTCTTCAGGCATCTGGCCGCTGGCCTCTGGCTACTGGCCAAGGTCAAAGGATTCCCTGCTTCCAGCCAGAAGCCGTCGGCTAAAACCGTTGATCCTTGAACTAAGACTTAATACGAAAATCTAAAAGTATCAAGGGTGTACAGCTTTGATAGGATGGTGGGAGCTATCGCCCGACCGGTACCAGATACAGCGGCTGTTCATCAACGGGTAGTTGGGCGATTTCCTTGACCGCTTCATCCCGAAAGGCACCGATCACTGCTGTATGGAGCCCCAAAGCAATCGCCTGCAAGCATACGTTTTGAGCCGCGTGGCCCACCTCCATATGCACATAGCGAATGCCGCGCTGGCCATATTTTCCGGTGGTGCGCTCATATACGGCGCTAAACAGCAATACCGCAGGCGCCTCTCGGATGGCTCCCTGACGCAGGGCGGCACGGCTGAGCTCTGCGCGTTTGTCTCCGGAGATAATTTGAATCAATGTATGCTGGCGGGGGCTATATTTGTAAATGGCGCAAGGCAGGTTTTCGATCCGGCCGGCGATCACATATATTTCAAGCGGGAAAAGGGCACCGGCAGACGGGGCTGTGCGGAACCCTCGCGCCGTGGTGATCCCCTGAGCCGACCACACCAGCTGAGAAATCTCGACAAGGTTCAGGGGGTCATTTTTGTACGAGCGCACCGATCGCCTTGCCATCAAAGCCTTTTCGACCGAGATGTCTCCATCGGTCTGTGGATCGGGCAACTGGATCGTCTGGGTCGGGCTTGCCGGCGACATGGATTCACATCTCCCGGGCACAGCTGGGGTTAACATCAGCAACATTGCGAGTGTCAGCTGGGCCGCCACCCCGATATAGGCCGGACGCATGGGTTTAATATCCTTGGTTTAACGATGTCCCATCGCGTGTTATATTGGCAACGGAATCCATATTTAAAGCAGACCGGACTTTCCCGGGTATTTCATCAGACGCTCGTGTAATCGTTCGGCCCGTAAACAGAAGGTTTCCAGCTTCGCATCGATGAGTTGCGGAAAAGGGGAACCGTCACTTTCAATGGCCAGAAAGGGAAGCTGGTCGACATCCGTCAAAACGGCTTTCAGCTGATGATTCGCTGGCTCTGTTGCCAGCTTTTCTTTGCGGGTCATGGTTTCGTTTAAAATGGCTTCCGATAACCGGTTGGGCATGCAACCAAACGGGCCGATGGCAATGACACCGCAGGACTGAGAAACGACTTCAGTCAAAGAGCCGCCGACCGTCAGTACCGCTTCCCCCGGCAGATTTCTGGATATGTGAGGTGCGGCATTTTTAATAAAGGTGGCGATGTCGATGGGCTCGGCGTGCACCAGGCCGGATTGGTTTAGAATCGATTTGATCCGCTTTTCATAACGGGTCTGAAATTTATTGCGGATCTTAAATTTTACTTTTTCCATGAGGCCCAGCCTGTCGGGATTCAGATTTTGATCCACCATGTAGTTGCAATATAAGATCCATTCGGCCACCGGTGAGCAAATGGTGGCAAATCCTTTTTCCGCCAGACGCTCGGTGATATACTGACGCGAGAGTGCATCCCGCCGTACGAAAATTTCGCCTGAAAGGGTAATTTTCGGAACCTTTTCAAACGGTTTTTTCATGGGTTGCTGTTGCAGCTGCTGCGCGGTTTGCACAAGCTGTGCCTCAAGCACAGGAAATTCGCCTTTTTCCAGCGCGCCAAGCAGCGCCCGCCATTCAATTTCAAAGATTTCCATGGCTTTGTGGGGTTCAACCGCATTGGCCAGTATCATTGAGCGAATGTCTTCCATGACGTCGGCAATGATCACCGACCACCATCCCCGGGTTTCGAAATCTTTGTCCATCCCCATGTAGCCATCTTCAGACGTCAGGGTAAACAGGGCCACATCCGGTATTTCAAGCCGCTTGATGAGATCTTCCATAAAGATATAATATTGGCCGAAACGACACGGCCCGGAGCCGGTGGCAAAGAAATAAATCAGAACCTCATCGTCGCGTTTACCGTTATTGACATAACTGAGCAGCGTTCCGGTGGTCAGAATCAGCGGCAGGCACTCTTTGCAGGAGGTGTTGGCGCGACCCAGTTTCAATACGGCCTCATCTGAAGGGCGGTGCGCTTTGGCGTTAAAACCCGAGCCTTTCAAAACAGCCGCAAATGCCTCCGAGGACAGCCTTCCCATTGAGGCCAGCAAAACGGTGACGCGCGGATCGGTCATGGGAATTGCGTCACCCGAAGAGGTCACCACGTTGGCCGTGCCGTTGTTCTGGGTGATCCGCGCCGGCAGAAATGCTCGCCGGGGCACGACGATTTTATTCTTGGCAATCAGCTGACGGTAGGCCCTCACAATATCTAAAAACGCTTCAACACGGGTTTCCAACCCGGCATCCGCTGTATGGCTGTCGAGTTCCAGGGTAAGGGACGGTTTGCGGCCCATGATTTCCCGGAAATATCCGACCACAAATGAATCCGGCCCGCAGGAAAAATTGGTAATATAGGTGCCAAACAGCTGAGGGTGTCGCTTAACGAGCCGGCCGGCTTTCATCATCAGTTTGCCCATGCCCCAGTACATATGCCGCTTGGAGCGCTCTTCACTGAAGTTGATAAAATCAAGCGGGATCACCAGAATGCCTCTTGAAGCAAATTTGTGCGGGATGCCCATGTGGGCTTCCTCGGCATAACCATTATACGGACGGGAGAATATGACCACGGCAAACGTTTGCGGATCCGCTTCCAGTTCGGCCATGGCCTTTTGACCGATGGCCTGCATTTCGGCCAAACAATCCAACTGTCTGCGCAACGCATTTTCAAAGGCAGCTTCAGCCTCCCTGCGCTTGATGCCCATTTGCCGGGCAGCCGCAATCAACGGCTGACGTGCATTTGTGATTCCCCCTGATAGATCGATCAGGGGGCTTAGCAGCTGTGTGCCTGTTTCGGCAAGCAGTCTCAATTTTTTACGAAAGGTGGTTTGTAGATAAAACGTTTCGCCCTGAACCAGCGGGCATACCTGGGAATGATGATTGATGTCGTCATTACTTTCGCTGGGCACGGCTTTAAAATGCGGCAGAAAAATAAAATCGGGTGGCGGCCGGGTCTCGATCAGCGAATAGAAAAAGCCATGGGCCAGCTCAACCGGATAGCAAAAAGGCGCGTTGCGCTGGTCAATACCTTCCTGCGAGGCTTCTGGCGGCAAAAGGACCTCATAGCCCAATTCGGTGAAAAAATTGGAATACAGCGGATAGTAGGTGTTCATTAAAAAACTGCGATTGAAACCGATGGTTCCGCGTCGGGTGCGACCTGAATTCGTAGGCGTGCGCGCGCCGTATTTTTCAAATATGAGTTGCTGGCGGATGCGTACCAGATCCAGTTTGGCGACATCATAATTTACCTTGTGGCGCAGGTTATAATATCGATTGCAGGCACCACCGAAAGGATATTTTTTGCCCTCGACCTGAATCATGGCAATTTCACAACGGCGATCGCATTTTTCTTTTCCGCCCTTGCAAACGAATGATTTTTCATACGTAACGCTGCGGTTTGCCAGGGTGGCCAGGTCAAATTGGTCAGCGGGCATCAGTCCGGTATCAATTCGGTTTTTAACAGCCAGCGCAACACCATATGCGCCCATCAGACCGGGCTCCGGCGGTACCACGATCGGTTTGCCGATCAAAGACGCCATAGCCAACGGAACCGCTGCATTATAGCAGACCCCGCCCTGCATAAATACTTTTTCACCTACGGGTCGGTTGCCCTTGACCCGGTTTGAATAGTTCATGCAGATGGAGTAGACCAGCCCGGCTACAATATCATTGTGCCGCACGCCCTCGTGAATAGCGTTTTTAATGTCTGAGGCAATGAACGCGGCGCACTGGTCGTTAAAATTGGGCGGCTGCTGTCCTTTCAAGGCCACAGCGGCGATTTTTTCCATTTCGACCCCGAGGGTTTCATAGGCGGATTCTTCTAAAAACGAGCCGGTACCGGCCGAACAGGCCTCGTTCATGGCGTAATCGGACGGCACCGCGTTGGTGATATAGGTATATTTTGCATCCTGGCCGCCGATTTCAAAAATAGTGTCGACTTTGGGATCAAAATAGACCGCAGCGGTGGCATGCGCTATGATTTCGTTGATAACGCCATCGGTGAGGGCATGTAAACCGGCGATCTGCCGGCCCGATCCGCATACACCAAGGCCGATAATCGACAGTTGCGCCGGGTCTACCTGTGTCTGGACTTGTTCCAGGATGGCCTGGTAACAGCTCCGGGAAGCGCCGACCGGGTCACCATTGGTGCGCAGATAAACCGAGGCCAGCATGGCATCATCGGATTTACGCATGAGCACCGCCTTGGTCGTGGTCGAGCCGACATCCAGGCCTAAAATGCAGGTATCGCCGAGGGTCACATCCCCTTTTTCAATCGTTTTGAACTCAACCTCGGCGGCGAAATCTTCCAGCGGCGGCAAGGTATCAAAAGAGGTGATTTCCGAGCGGAACAAATTAGCCTCGCCCTCAACCGCAGCGGTTTCGTGTTCCAGCGCCCACAATGCGGCTCCCAGCGCTTCAAAATAAGGGGCTTCAGCGGGTAAGATCAATCCGGGGATATCCTGTTTGAGGTAATCGACCATCATATGGTTGCGGGCGGTGCCGCCGGTAAGCAATAAATTGCGCCGTTCCACCTTTTTGAGGAGTTCCAGGATTTTATTGGCCATCATTTTGCACAATCCGGCGGTAACCTGGGATTTTGGAACGCCTTTGTTGGTGGCGTGGGTGCAATCCGACTTACAGAAGACCGAACAACGCCCTGATACGTGGTGGGGTGACGCCACCGATGCCCATTGGGCCGCTTCATCCAGCGTAACATTCATGCGCCGCAGTTGTTGTAGAAAAAATTCGCCGGTACCCGAAGCGCATTTATTTCCGGTTATAACGTTGGAGATGCGACCGGACCGATCCAGCACATAGACCATGAATGTTTCGCCGCCGGCCGAAATAATTGCCGGGCAATCAACGTCCGCAGGTTTGACATATTGATAAGCATATTCGACGGCTTCAGGTTCGGATATGGACGTCAGGTTTACGAATTTGCGAAATTTACGTCCGGTGGCTGCAATTCGATCAAATGAGCTCAAATTCAGCTGCTCAAAAGCTTTCAGCAGGGTGCGCTTCGGATCGCCCTCGTGAGGATACGAGGCCGATTCAATCAACAGCGGTTTGGATTGCCGGCTGGGACCACCGTCTTCAGGCTGAACGGACGCCTGTGTTAACTGGGCGATCGACACGGTTGATGCCCCTAAACAGATTCCCAAAGATTTTAACGCTTTAGCCATCGATATCGTGTCAACTTTCAGTTGCTTTTGGTTCGTACGTTACTGATGAGCCGGTATCCTAACAGTATTCCATGGGAAGGATCGTTGTGGCCCAATATTCGGTTCATGCCTTAGCAGGCCTGTAACCTGATGGTGGAATTCATCCTCCAAATATCCGGTCACCCGAAGGTTGGTAAAAAGACAATGCCCGGTCGTATGACGCTATCGCACCCATCAAAAGGCCGGGATTTCCTGAAAGGGTATTCCTGGGCGACTGCCCGCGTTTTCAAGGCCGTGTAGTGTATAGGCTCCCTCCGGGGCAGAGCCGTTGGTGCTGTATTACTTTAATTTGAATCGACTTGCAAGTTTTATGTGATTTGAAAATCAATTTAAGGCATCTGTCAGGTGAATGAATCACCGGATTGAGCGTTTCCGGTTTAATGCCCTCGGCTGACCACCGCAAAATCGTAAACGTATGGCTATTTTGTCATTCCAATAAAATAAAACGCAAATTGGTTTTCGCAACCGGTTTTAAGTGCGTTATGCTCGATCCGACGCTTGACATTAAAATTATGGTTTTATACAACTGTTTAGGTTTTTGATAATTAAATGATATCAATGGATTGGAATCCAACTAAAGGAGACACAGCCATGATGCGTCGCTATTTTCTGACGAGCGCGGTGGGCATTCTGCTGGGCGGGCTGGTCGGATGCATTAATTTAGGCCCGCATTACCAGCGCCCTGATGTAAATATCGAAGTCCCGCAATTTTATCAGAGTGGTTCGATCAAATCCAGCGCCGATGCTGTCATTACCGATCGCTGGTGGCAGGATTTCAACGATCCCGAGCTCAACCGGCTGGTTGAGGAGGTGCTGCAGCACAACTGGGATTTGAAGCAGGCTGCGGCCCGAATTCTGGAGGCCCGGGCCCAGTATGTTCAGGTGGGCGCCGATCGTTGGCCTCAGATCAATTTTGATTATGACTGGGACCAACGTCGTTTCGGCGGCGTCAACGTCGGCCGCGGACGGACGATTACCACCCACCAGGTGACTTTTCTGGCACTTTTTGAAATCGATCTGTGGAGTCGCCTGGCCAAAGCCTCCAGGGGAGCCTGGAACGACATTCTTGTGGATGTAGAAAACCGCCGGACGATTGCGCAAACGTTAGTCGCTGAAACCATCAACCTGTATTTGCAAATCGAAGCCTTTGAGCGCAGATTGCAAATTGCCGCCGAAAGCATTGCGGCCTTTGAACGCAGTCTTCAGTTTGTCGAAATCCGTTACCGCCGGGGTCTGACGTCTGCCCTGGACGTTCGCCAGGCGCGCAGAATCCTGGCAGGAGCCCAAACCCGTGTTCCCGAGTTGCAGCAACAATTGGGAATTAACCAGCAGCAACTTTCGATTTTGCTGGGTCGGTATCCGCAAACGCAGCCGCCGCGAACCCAGCCTGCAGATTATTACCGGCAGCCGGCAGCGGTTCCAACCGGCCTGGCCTCCAGCCTGTTGCGGCAGCGACCGGATATTCGCGCGGCGGAGATGCGGCTGCAGGCCTTAAACGAGCAAATCGGGTCAGCTAAAGCGGCCCGCTTTCCGCAAATCACCCTGACGGGCAGTTACGGCTGGAATGCGGATGGTAAGGACCGGCTGTTTAAAAGCGACAGCATTATCTGGAATTTTGCCCGGGGCGTCACCCAGCCTCTGGTTGATGCCAATCGCCTGAAGGCCCGCCAGCGGGGCGTTGAAGCTCAGTATCAGCAGGCGGTTTCGGGCTACGCCAATACCGTCTTAAATGCGTTTGCAGAGGTGGAAGGCGCATTGTTGATCCGCCACAAACAGCTTGAACGCCGGCAGCGCGAGGTGGTTTTTTTAGAAGAAGCCCGCGCGACCCAGCGGGTCGCGCAAAACCGCTACATAAAGGGTCTGGTGCAATATTTGGACGTGCTTGACGCCCAGCAAACGCGTTTTACAGCCGAGGATAATCTGGCCCAGGTGGATTTGAGCATTTTGACCAACCGCGTTAATCTGCACCGCGCTTTAGGGGGCAGCTGGGCTGCGCCGCAACCGATTGTCTTGCAACGTGATGGATACTTTTTTGATTTTGAAACACCTGATACCGTGCTTCCGTAAGCATCCACTATATAGATCGGTTGAGCCTGTTACCCGTTTGCCCGTAAAGACAAAATTAGACATATCATTCCGATTTCAACGGGCTAAACCGGTCAACCTAAAGCCGTGGTAAGCGACCTTTGCGTGGGCTTTCAGAGCGTGGCGGGTTTGGTGTGGGTTTCCTGTGCAGCGATTTCTGGGTCAATGCGCCAGGTGACCAGGGGCGAAAGGGTATACAGCAGCATGTAAGCTAAAGCGGCCTGACCATAATAAGGTGTAAATACCGAACAAATGACAATCAGTGTCCCGCGCCCAAACCAGGGGTGGCGACTCATAAAACGACCCAGGTGCAGGTAGCGGATCGGATAGGCGTTCATCAGCACGGCAGCGGCAATGACCAGTCCAAAACAAAAAACACCCCAGAACGGAATCCAATTCGAGCCGTCATTGATGGCCTGGCCGAATA
>JAHEIW010000031.1:33913-37764 GCA_024639185.1 Deltaproteobacteria bacterium
AGGTGCAGGTAGCGGATCGGATAGGCGTTCATCAGCACGGCAGCGGCAATGACCAGTCCAAAACAAAAAACACCCCAGAACGGAATCCAATTCGAGCCGTCATTGATGGCCTGGCCGAATATGACCAATCCCGACATCACCAGCAAAGCGGCTGCCGGTGTCGGCATGCCCTTAAAAAATCCGGGGATGGGGGATTTATCCACCGTGAAATAAACCAGACGGACAATCCCCAGCAATGCATATATCCAGGCAACCCAACCCAGCGGAAGCTTTTGAATGACCGGATCTGGATGGCCGGATAAAACGATATAAAAAATCCAGGCGGGTGCGATACAAAAGCTGACCGCATCTGAGATATCATCCAGCAGACTTCCAAAACTGATGGATTGTTGCTGTATTTCTTCATCCAGGGGCTCGGTCAGGCCCAGTTTGCGTGCCACCGCGCCGTCGAGTTTGTCAAACAGGGCCGCACCGACTAAAAACAGCGATGCTTCCCGGATGCGGGTCTGGTAGGCAAAAAATACCGCCAGCATACCCATCATGGCATTCATCAGCGTTAATGCGTTGGGAAGGAAGGCCAGAATGCGACGCCGCATCTGCACATCTCCCAGACACAGCTCGTCCAGACACAAGCGGCCGTACTTGCGAACATAGCCGGCAATAGAGCCGAAGTTGATGATCAAAAAAATGATTTCAATAAAGAACAATCCCCGCAGCGGCAGGTTTCCCAGCCATGATATCAAGAAATAAATCTTTGAAGGCGGCCCTGCGGGCACGTAAAACGCATAGGCGTACAGCATCGCACCCACCGGTGCGGCAACAATCGTACGTAAACGGGTAAACTCCTTGTATTCCAGTTCCTGGTCGGTGCGCACGGCAAAGCCGCGCATAAAGTGCGCAAAATTATCCCGCACCAGAACGGTTACGGCCAGCAGCAGCACTAAAATGGCGTGCAGCATTTCGCCCCGGGTGGGGTCCGGCGAGCTGAAATGAACCCGCCACATAACACCGACCGCCAGCAACGGAAAGATAATAGAGTAAACCAGTTTGTCCATCAGGCGGTCGGCCAGTTGTGCCAGTGGCGGGTGGAGCTCAAAGCGCGCGGCAAACCAACCGTCAACCAGATCAAAGCTCATGGAAATAAACAAAAACAGCACACCGATCGTATACATGACCGGGTTTTGCGTCCACATGACGGCAATGGCGCATATCATGCCGGCAAACACCAGTGGAGGTCGACCGTATACGAACAGGGCCGTTAATTTTTGTGATATGATTTCCCTTTTGGTCATGGCGTATTTTTTAATCTTAAAAGATCTGCGGAATCCTGTCAAGAAACGGCCTTTTCGTCAGTTGTCAAACAGCCCGCTTGGGTGGGGAACCGCGTTTTTGCTTAAATTATGGGGCTCAATCCCCCAAAAAGCAAGGCCTGCCGCTGTAAGCTGCGCTGGGGGAAGCCTTTTTTAGAAACCTGATGCTTGATACGCGCTGCCCACTGTCTGGCGGCGAACCGATGTATCCGGCATTCGCGATGCAGAAGCAACCCTATTAAGCATAAGGCTTTGCCATCCGGCAGGCTTTCTGATAAGTCAATTGAAACATCTGTGGCTGAATTATGCTGATAGCGATTGTCAAAAATTCGTTCTCATAATCTGTCATTGCGAGGCATCCGGCGGCGAAGCAATCTTTTGGAAAGCTAAGAGATTGCTTCGCTCTGCTCGCAATGACGCCTGGAAGAATCGCCAAGCCAATCGGACCCTATTTTTGACCATTATTGAAATTACCGATCAAACAGGCAACCCGCATGCCCAGTTCAATTTACAAGAAAGTTGGAATTGCTTCAGCAATCATGATGGCATCGGTTTTATTGAGCAATCTAATTGGATTGGTCCGGGAAATGGTGATTGCCTATTTTGGGGGTGCCGGGCGAGAAGTCGATGCATACCAGCTTTCCTTTTTAATTCCTGAAATATTAAATCATGTTCTAGCCAGTGGTTTTCTTTCCATTACGTTTATTCCGATTTTTTCGCGCTACCTTTCCGAAAACAATGAGAGCGGCGGGTGGCATGTATTTTCTACGATTATAACCAACTTTGGGATGCTGCTGATCGGTTTCATTTGCATCGCTGAAGTCTACACCGCTGACATAATTTCGGTGCTGGCACCCGGGATTGATGATCCGGAGCTCAAAAGAACGGTAATTCAAATGACCCGCATTATCCTTCCGGCTCAATTTTTCTTTTTCGTATCAGGGCTTTTAATGGCCGTCCAGTATGCCAAAGAAAAATTTGCCATACCGGCCCTGTCTCCCATTGTTTACAATCTGTGCATCATCCTGGGAGGGATCCTGCTCGGAAGGCGGTTCGGAATGCTCGGTTTTTCCTGGGGGGTGTTAAGCGGCGCTGCATGTAATTGTATGATCCAGTATGCAGGCGCAAAACGGGTCGGTATGAAGTTTGGGCTTTCATTTGAGGCCAGACATCCGGATCTTAGAAAATACATTGTGTTGACACTTCCGCTTATGCTGGGACTGACAATGACGTTTTCGCGGGAGTTTTTTTTCAGGATTTTTGGATCGTATCTTCCAGCGGGCGGGATTTCAGGTATCAATTATGCCCTCAAGATTATGCTCATACCGGTCGCTCTATTCGGGCAGGCCATTGGGACTGCTGTGTATCCATTTCTGGCACGACTGGTGGCTGAGAACAATTTAGAGGAAATGAACCATCTGTTGAACAGCACCCTGCGTTATTTAGCGCTGGTCATACCGGTCTCAGCGTTACTGATGGTGCTCAGAAATGAGGTGGTTTCGATCATATACCAGCGTGGCCGATTTGATGCCGCCGCAACCGCCCTTACAGCCGATATTCTAATTTATTTGCTGGTGGGCGCGTTTGCCCTTGCGGCATACACGATTGTGCCCAGAGCATTTTATGCAACGCAAAACACTTTATTTCCTGCTGTATATGGCAGCATCGCGGTTTTACTGAGCCTTCCTTTTTACCTTTTCGGGTTGCGATTATTTGGCGCAATGGGTATCGCCATCGCGATTTCGCTGTCGGAAATCCTACAGGTGCTAGTGCTATACATGCTGTGGAACAAAAGAAGCAAAAATACCGCCAGCCGGCAGGTTTATGTCTTTTATGCAAAGATGATTGTCCTCAGTGCAATTATGGGCCCGTTGCTTGTGTGGTTTAAGGCCAATTTATTGGAGGGTATTGATACGGCGACTTTTGCTGGAAGCGTTTTGGTCATCGGCCTGACCGGTACTGCATTTGTGGCCGTAATGGCGATGGTGGCTTACGCACTGAAAGTCAACGAAATTACCTATGTTGCCAGGCAAATTGTGAAACTCGTGAAGAAAACCTTCGGTTATCAATAACATCGACTTGCTTGCAAAGATACCCATTCCATTGATGGCGCCTTCCCGGTCCCCCGCCTCAGGAAAATCGCAACGCGCAACACCAACTGTCTTATCGACGCCTTGGAACTACCATCGGATCAGCGCACTGCCCCAGGTCAACCCACCACCGAAAACCGGCAAGCAGATTAAATCGTCGGCCTTGATGCTGCCATCCCGCACGGCCTCATCCAGAGAAATTGCGCACGAGGCTGAAGAGATATTGCCATATTTTTGCAGCGTCAGATAAAAGCGCTCAAAGGGGATCTTTAAGGATCGGGCAATATTTTGAAACATGCGAATATTGGCTTGATGGGGAATGAACCAGTCAACGTCGGCTACTGTTAAATCATTGCATTCCAGGGCCTCATTTATGGCATCGACAAAATGCCTTACAGCCACGCGAAAGCTCAAACTGGCTTCGATCATATTAAGTGTGTGACGGCCCTCT
>JAHEIW010000325.1 GCA_024639185.1 Deltaproteobacteria bacterium
TCCGTTTGCCTTTTGCTGCTGATAGCTGTTCTGGCGGGCATGCTATTTGGCTTCAAGCCATTGCGCATACTCGAATACAAGGCATATGACTTGATATCGTCCCTGAGGCGGCCGCAGGAAGGCATGCCGGTCATCATTGTCAGCATAGATGATATCAGCCTGAATAAATTGGGCGATTGGCCCTGGCCGCGTTCTTACATAGCAGAGCTCATCAACACCCTTTCAAAAAACGGTGCCCACACCCTGGGCATTTCCATTTTATACCGCAACCGGGAGCTGAATGCCGGCGGCAAGGAAATTCAAAATCTAAGAGAAAGACTTCCCGAAAACCTGCCACCCGTTAAAAAACAAATCCTCAAAAAAATTGACCGACTGCTCGTACAAACGCAAAACCGTCTGGATCATGATGCCCGATTGATCACTGCTGTCCGAGCGGCGCATAATGTCGTCTTGCCCATTCAATTCATTTTGAACGAGTCGGATAAAGCGACCGCACCCCCTCTGTCAGACTGGTTATTCATGAATTCACGCCAATTCCCTGTAGAAACCGCAGGGCAGAATATAGCGGTCAAAGCGGCCGCGTTCTTATCCAATATGCGCCCCGGCGCGACCATACAGTTCTCACAGGTTCAACAACCCTATCAGGCGCTATCAGGCAAATCGGGCGCTTTAGGCCACATCAACCTGATTGCCGATCCAGATGGTAAAGTTCGCCGTATGCCATTATTCATCCGCTTTCAAGACAGACATTTTGCATCTCTGGCCTTGCAGGTGGCCATAAAATATTATGGCGCATCCATCCGAAGCGTTCGGGCGCATTCTTACGGTTTGAAAGTCAAACAACTGTCCGTGCCGACCTTAGCGCCGCATCAGATGCTGATCGATTTCAGCGGCCGGGAAACCAACATTCAACGGATTTCAGCAATTGATTTGATTGAAGGCCGGATTGAACCTGAAAGACTTCGCAACAGGGCCGTTTTGCTCGGGCTGACCGCGGATGCATTTATCCCCCGCTATCAAATACCGCCTCAGCGTAAAACCTCGAGTTTGGAAATAAGCGCCTGTGCGGTCGAAAACATCATCAATCGCAGACATATTTCAAGACCTTCATGGTTTGCGGCTCTGGAGATTCTGGTTCTTTTGTATTTTGGCTTCTTTTTACTGGTGGTCATCCCCAGGGTGCCACCGCGAATCGGGATGCTCATCTTCGCCATTTTTCTGACCATCTGGCTGGGCGTTGCCGTATTGTTGCTGGTCAGCCAGGGGCAATGGCTGTGCAGCATCACACCAACGCTGTATGCCGCGACGGGGTTTATGATCACCGGCCGGCTGCGGATATCCGATGCCAAAAAGGATGAAAGCGTCGAATTAAACAAGTCACTGGGGTTGTCTTTGCAGGGTCAGGGTATGCTGGATATGGCCTTTGAAAAATTTTTGAAATGCCCGGTTACCGACAAATCGGTAAAAGCATTGCTTTACAACCTGGGGTTGGATTTTGAGCGCAAAAGAATGTTCAATAAAGCGCTGGCGGTTTACAACCATATTTTAAAGGCCGGCGCGTTTAAAGACATCAAGCGCAGAATAAAGCATTTGAAACAATTTGAGCAAACGCTGGCCATGCCGGTCGGTCAGAATAACAAGGATGCCGGCCTTCTGTGGGCTGATTCCACCGCCAAGCCCACCCTGGGTCGCTATGAAATCATCGAAAAACTGGGTCATGGCGCCATGGGAACGGTTTACCTGGGCAAAGACCCGAGTATCAATCGTGAGGTGGCGATTAAAACGCTTAATTATGCGGAAGTCGACGCCCAGCAGCTATATGAGGTGAAAGATCAATTTTTCAGGGAAGCCGAGGCCGCCGGCAAACTATCACACCCTCACATTGTGACCATTTATGATGTCGGCGAAGATCATGATATGGCTTACATTGCCATGGAGTTGTTGAAAGGCAGAGAACTGACCCATTTTTGTAAAAAAGACAGTTTGCTGGCAATCGATCGGGTCCTCCGTATTGGGCTTTCGGCGGCAGAGGCGCTTGCATATGCCCATCAGCAGGGTGTTGTCCATCGGGATATCAAACCGGCCAACATCATTCTGCTGGAAAATGATCAAGTCAAAGTGGCCGATTTTGGCATCGCCCGGGTGATGAGTTCGTCAACCAAGACAGAAACCGGCATTATTTTCGGCACGCCCAACTATATGTCACCGGAACAGGTGGCCGGAAAAAAAGTAGACGGCCGCTCGGATCTGTTTTCACTCGGGGTTGTTTTATACGAAATGCTCAGCGGCCAAAAACCGTTTACAGGTGAAAATATTACGGCCCTGATGTATGCCATCACCAAAAGTAACTATACCCCCCTGTCGCAGGTAGCGCCCCGAACACCTGAATGCTGTGTAAAACTGATTGATAAATTGTTGCGCAAAGCGCTCAGCAAGCGTTATCAAACCGCCGACCAGCTGATCAAACAAATAAATTTGTGCCGGCAGGAGATGAAAAATAGTTAACTTTTGCTGTGCCATTTGTGAAAACGTGCTAAGATAATGTTATGAAGGTGGGTCGGGTAAATTGACAGAATAAACCGGGAGGTCGCCAACATGTTAAAACTGGATTTAATGTTCAAGGATAAAGTTCTCAAGCATATCGAAACCGATCAAAGCGAAATCACTATCGGGCGCGGCAATAACAACGATATCATCATCGATAACCTGGCGGTCTCCAAAGAGCATGCCGCCATCGTCAAACTGCCGGACGGCTACGGGCTGGTCGACCTCAAAAGCACCAACGGCACGTTGCTAAATGACAAAGACATTCAAAAAGCCAGTCTGGCCCCGCAAGATAGGATCACCATCGGAAAACATACCCTGATCATCAAGTCAACCGGTGGTCCTACGGCTACTGCTGCAGACCTGGCGGACAAGACCGTAAAAGTGGCCACCTCCAAATAATATTCCCATCATAATTTTTATCTTCAAAGCGCACTTGCGATTATCGATCGCCACACACTAG
>JAHEIW010000326.1 GCA_024639185.1 Deltaproteobacteria bacterium
AAAGCTTTCAAAATGTTTCATCAAAAAGCACCTTTCGCATCAGTTTGATGTGCACATGCAAGTAGAGTTTGGTGGATTCGATTTTATCGTGTCCGAGCATCTCTTTGATCTCAAAGATTGAGCTACCGGCCTCAAGCAGGTTCTGGGCGTAAGAGTGGCGCAACCAATAGGCCGTTGAACTCAATCCGGCCTTTCTCATCGCGTTGGTGATATAGCGTCCTACCCCATTGGAACTCATCGGTCCGAAGGGCGGCATCAAGGATAAAAAAACGCGCCGGTGCTCGCTTTGGGCTCTGGCCTCGATCACGTAAGCTGCGATGGCTTTGAGGGTATGTTCGGGCATGGGAAGTTCAACCGGGTTAGTGCCTTTTCGCTCGGTAACCGTTAACTGTTGTGTGCTAAAGCTTATATCGTCAAGGCGGATTTGGCTGATCTCTTTGGGGCGCAGCCCCATCGTGTAGGCCAGTTGCACCAGGGCATAGGTTCGGATATCGGATGTACTGTCAACGGTTAAACCGGCAAACAATTTTCGGATTTGTTGCGGCCGCAAAAAATTAGGTGGTTTGGCTTTAGCATATTCACGTCGGCCGACCACAAATGGGGCGAGATCTCTTTTTATGTAGTTTCGTTCATGGTACAAATACTTTAAAAATCTGCGCAAGTGGCCACGGTAGAGTCTAGATGAGGCTGCCGCAAAGGGTGCTAAAAATTCTGCTAAAAAAGCATCTACCTGTTCAATTTTTAATGAACCCAGATCGATTTTATGCACTTGCAGATATTGATTAAAATCCACCAGCACTCTTTTTATACTCGATATGAGCCGTGTGGTTGCCTGCCGGTGGGTTTGCTGATAGCTTAAATAATCTTCATAGAGCTTTGGTAAAACGATCGGCGCTGAGCGGTTGGTCAAAGGCTGTGGTATTTTGCCTTGCGAAAATAAATAGCGTGAGAGTCCATTGATGGCCGGCACACGGCTTTGGCCGCTGCTTTTTTTATAGCATTCAAGGCTGTTTAAAGTAAAAAGTTGCTGCCAGCTAATGGTTGTGTTTTTGATAAAGCAAGCAAATCGGTTTAACTGCGCTTGATAACCTTGGCGGGTTTTACGGACATATCCGACTGATTTCATCCATTTCAGATAATCTGCAATGGTCAGCTTTAGATGTTTGTAGACACCGTGATCGTAATTGGAGGCTGTTTTTTCTGATGCTCGTTTTTGATTGGTAGTGTCAGCCATGTTTTTTCCCAAAGCAATTGGTGATGAGTTGAGCGATGGTGGCCGGGTCATGGGTTTGCATATCCTTGGCGGTTTTCAGTGCTGTCGTGGAGGAGGATCGAGGTTTTTGCGGCAGCGATAATACTTGGAAAAGATTGCCGTCAAAAGCGATCAGATCTTTTTCAATCAGCAGGTCTCTGGCGAGGATATACTCGTCGACGGTGATCTGCAAAAGCGAACAGAGTTTATCGTAACCGTAGTATGATAGCCCGTTACGGTCGGCGACGATTACCAGAAACAAATACAGCAAAAGCTCATGATGACTGAGGCTGCTCCAAAATCCCTGGCGTAAAAAGCGATGTTCGATAAAAGCAAAGCTTGCGGTGATTTTGCGGATGCGATGGGGCACAAGTGGCTTTTTTTCGATGCGTTGCCCCCTTGTTTGTATTTTGCGGATAGCTGGTTGGCTACCGCAGTTGGAATGCACATGGCTATTGGGCTCAGCAGCTGGGGTGATCGAGCTAAGCGGCCTTTTAAGATCATCGGGTTGTTTTTTCATGCTAATTGCTCCCTTGCGATGTTTTTAGGAGCCAATTTACAGCCGTTTTACTGGCGGGTCAGTGCCCGTTTGGTGTTGGAAGCGACTTTTTTTTAATTTTTTTGCTACTGGGCGGGGACCAAAGCCCAGCGGCGGGGGTAGCATGTGCAAATAGCAGCTGGCCTGTATGCGCAGTTGAGGTAAAACATATTTGCCCCCCAGAGTTGATCGAAACGATGAGATGCTGCATCCGGCCGGCAGAAAAGGTAAAAGTTCGGTCAATAGGCTCAATGCACAGCGAACCAGAAACAGGCGCCGCCGGATCCAGCGCAGAACACCTGCAAACTCTGTATCGATGCGCATGTTTTGCGCCGCGGCTTCCTGGCTCGGTGAATTTTCCACCTTATTAATGACGTCTTCGACCTCAATTAGTGTTCCAGATAAACGTGAGGCCAAAAAATCAGGTAGGAGACTAAAAGTTTGGCGTGCCTTGCGGCAGTACCATCGGGGGATTTTTATGTCCGGCGGAGATTTGCGTGGATAGGTTCCGTGCCGGGCAAAACCGCAGCCACCTTTTGGGTGAAGCGGGCAGCTGTCAAGCCGGGCGTCTTTCCAGGCTTGCTGACGCACGTATTGTTGAGCCGATAAGGTGGTGGCAAAGCGCAATTGCATCATATTTATCTTGCCGTCAAAAGCCAAATATGAAAAGCTATTTTTATGGCAAAAGTAGGTCGCAATGCACCCTGTCCTTGCGGCAGTGGTAAGAAATTTAAAAAATGCTGTCTTTTGAGCCAGAAAGGTAAAACACAAACTCCTGAGCAGCCAATGGGCTTCATCCCGGTGTATACTGATCTTGATCAGCTTTCCAATAGTGTTATAGATCTGATCGCACAGAACAAATTAGATGAAGCCGAGAGAGTCTCGCACAGGCTATTAGTGGAATACCCGGATCAGATCGATGGCCTTGACCGATTGGCGCAGGTCTATGAAGCGCGAGATGAAAAAGAAAAAGCAGTTGAGTACTATCGCAAAGCCGCCGATTTTGCCAGATCCATGCCAGGATTTGATCGGGAAAGTATCGATTGGTATCTATCCGAGGCTAATCGGATCAAAAAAGAAGAGTAAAACAAAGCTCATGCGATAAACAAGTATAATAATTAAAACCAAAGAAAATACATATCATTTTATTTTTCATTGAAGAAAAGACATAAAAAAACACAACATAACTAAATTAGCAACATAACTGCTAT
>JAHEIW010000327.1 GCA_024639185.1 Deltaproteobacteria bacterium
ATGCCGGGCTTGACGTCCAACAATTTTTGAGCCAGCTCATCACCGCTCATGTGCGGCATGGTCATGTCCGTAATCACCAGGTCGTAATCCTGGTGATGTTTCGAAAATTCTTTGAGCGCTTCGACGCTATCGGTCCGGGCGGTGACCTTGTAACCCAGATTTTCGAGCATCTGTCGCTCCATGGAAACGATTTGCTCTTCATCATCGACTAACAGAATATGTTCGCACCCCTTTTCAGCGCCATTAACCGGTTCAAGTTCGGTCTGAACATCCCCATCCTCGATCACCGGCAGCAGTACCGTGAAAACCGCGCCGTTTCCCGGCGAGCTGGTGGCGGTGATATCGCCACGGTGGTTTTTAATGATACCGTGTATGACCGATAACCCCAGCCCGGTGCCTTTGCCCTGTTCTTTGGTGGTATAGTAGGGTTCAAAAATCCGATCGAGTACCGCTGCGTCCATACCGCAGCCTTCATCTTTGACCTGCAGCTGAACATGGCTGCCGGGCTGCATGCCGATTTTTTGAACCGTGTGTTCGTATTCGACATAGATTTCTTTGAGGCGAACCTGCAGCTTGCCGCCTGTGTCCTGCATCGCCTGGTAGGCATTGGTACAAAGATTCATGATTACCTGATGAATCTGGGTGGCATCTCCCATTACCGGCGCGCAGTTCTCATCGATGTCATGCACAATTTCAATAGACACCGGAATCGATGCGCGCAGCAGCTTGAGCGCCTCTTTAGCAACCTGTTGAACTTCCACCGGTTTGCGCTCCTGGCCGCTTTGCCGGCTGAACGTTAAAATCTGCTTGACCAGTTCCTTGGCGCGATTGGCAGCTTTGAGAATCTCTTTCAGGTTGTTATGGGCCACCGAGTCCGCCGGCACTTCATCCATGGTTAATTCAGTGTAGCCGACAATCGGAAATAAGATATTATTGAAATCATGGGCTATACCGCCCGCCAGGGTGCCAATGGCTTGTATTTTGAGGACCTGCTGCAGCTGGCGCTCATATTTGGCCAGGGTCTGGGTGCGCTCTTCAACCATTTGTTCAAGGACTTCGTTCTGGTTGCGCAGCAGCGAATAAAATTCGAGGCTTTCGAGGGCATTGGCGGTATTGAGCAAAATAATCGACAACAGGGTCAGAGAAGTATCGGGGATTTTGCTGTTTTTCTCAGGCAGTAACCCGACGTACATACCCCTGATGCGTGAATACGTGGCAATGACGTGTAAGACAAATTTGCGACTGTGGTCCCTGGAAGATACCAAAACGCCGCGCTTTTCCCGAATGGCCCAGGCAAAATAGCCCTGATCGATCATGTGGTTGACTTCCGTCTGAATAAAGCTTTCCAGTTTTTTTTCATTGCATACCGATAAATCGAAATTTGAATTTTCCTGGTCAACCAGATAGAGCGCATTGGCCTCAAATGGAATCAGATGGCTGATGCGTTTATCGGCTTCCTGTAAAATATACTCGGGCCCGTAACCCTTGTTGATATTCTCCTGAAAATCGCCCAGCGACAGGGCCATTTCCAGGGCATTCTGGATAAAACGACGATTTTCTTCAAGATAATCAATTCGGGCCAGAAGTTTTTCGGCGTCTATCGGTATGGTGGCAGCTTCATTCATGAGCGATTTACATGTCCAACATGGATTCTAGTGCAAAATATTGATGGGTGGCCTGTTTGGTCACCACGTCAAAACAGCTCGGTGATAATTCCAGACTTTCCCAGGCGGCATGGTCCAGGGGCGGCACAAAGCGCTCACCGCTGGTACCAATGCCCAATCCGTTCGTAATGATATCGGCCAGATGAACCAGGGTGGCGGGCAGCGGTTGCTGAGCATCCTGGGGGCTATGATGGAAAAACACATTGTTTTCCAGGACCATGGGCAGTTTCCATTGCTGTAAAAGATATTTGACCAGATGGGTATGGCTGCAGCCCAGATAATCTGTTTCCTGCCTGTACAGCAGCATATCGGAAGATCGCGCCCGGCTTAATATATTGCGAGATTCATCGGGGAAATAACTGTAAAGAATCAAGCGACCCAGATCATGCAGCAACCCGGAGACAAACAGTTGTTCAGTCTGAGGCATGCTTTTATGGGCGGCCAGAATGCGCGAAATGATGCCGCAGGCAAGACTATGCCTCAGAAAGGAGTACATGCTCAGTATCTCCTTTGGAATTTTGTTAAACAATGAGATCAGGCTGATACCCAGCGCCAGGCCGGAGATTTCCCGGGTGCCGATCAGGGTCACCGCCAGCGATATTTTGTCGATTTTGGATGGAAATCCGTAAAAAGGGGAGTTGACGATTTTTAACAACAGAGCCGTTAGACTCGGACTGCGCTGAACAACCTGCGCAATATCCTCTGCCGATGATAGGGGATTGGCAATAACTTCGTTTAACTCGAAAACAATTGACGGTATTTCCGGCAGTGTTATCTTTTTATTTCTCAATTTTTGCAGAAAATTATTGCCGTTGCCTTTGGCCGGGGTGTCAACCTCTGCCAGAGCGATCATTGTGTCATGGTCATCAAGATTGTGCTTGCTGCGAAATTCAACAGATATTCGGAAAATTTCTTTGATCGCCGGATGCTCCATATCAACGTGGCAGAACAGATTTCGGGTATTTTCTTCAATTTCTTCAATTTTTTCAAGTTTTTCAGGGCATTGTGGATCATTAGATGGGCTTTTGTCACCGTTGTTTCCCTGGATATTGACCTCGGTAACCCCCCAGATCTTAAAAATTCGGATATGAGACGACTGAATCACCTTATCCTTTTTCAAAAGCAGGCGTCCGTTAATATCCCTGACTTCTTCATCCAGAACCATGTCCGGTTTTAGGTCTTTAATATGCTTAAGGCCCATTTGATGTGACTCCAGCTTTCGACTTCCAAACAAAAAATACTATAAGATACCAGAAATGTTTATAATTTTATACATAGCAGCCTGATCCCCTCGCCGGGGATGTCTTCTTGATGCTATTAAGG
>JAHEIW010000114.1 GCA_024639185.1 Deltaproteobacteria bacterium
TCATCAATTTGAACTTTGCGTGTTCCTTTTTTCTTGCTGGTCGCAATCGACACAATCTTCATTTGTTCTCCTAAATCAATATTCGTATTTCGCTATAAACAATTACTTATTAAAATGTGGCTTAAAGGTAAGCCTTTTATCGCGTATCATCAACACTTTTTAATGTAAACGGGTCTTAAGACCCGTTTAATTGCCGATTAGAAAGATACCATAAGTCGCGCGAACATTGGGTAAAAATTTAATGGTCTTTCCGTACCGATTTTGCGAGTGGGTGTTAATGGCCACTTCTTTTAAAATTGTTAAACCAACGTCATCGATAAATTTTCGGAAATCCTTGATGGTGATCACCCGGATGTTGGGCGTGTTGTACCATTGATACGGCAATTGCTTGGTGACCGGTGCGAAACCGGTGTATAGCAATTGCAACCGACAGGCCCAGTGGCTGAAATTGGGGAAACTGACGATCCCTTTTTTGCCAATGCGCATAATGGCCCGGATAAGCTTATCCGGCGCATAGACTTGCTGTAAGGTCTGGCTTAAGATCACATAATCGAAAGCCAGATCGGGGTAATCTAGTACCTCTGCATTGATATCGCCCTGTAAAACCGTTAACCCTTTTTCAATACAGGCGGCCACTTTATCTTCTTCCAATTCGATGCCGGAGCCGCGCACCTGCTTGTTGTTGATTAAAAAGCGCAGCAGCTCACCGCTGCCGCAACCCAGATCGAGCACCCGGGATCCCGGATCGATCCAGGAAGCGATAATCTGAAGGTCGTAGCGCATATGGTTAAGTTGTGATTCCACGGTAGACACGTTCCAAAAACCCTCTGATTAAAGTCGTCAAGCGCTCATTGGGCAGCAAGAAGGCATCATGGCCCCATTCGGCTTCAATTTCAAGGAAACTGACATCCAACCCGTTTTTCTTCATGGCCTTCACCATGGATTTGGATTGATAGGTGGGATACAACCAATCGGACGTAAAAGAGACCACCAGAAATTGGGCTGCGGCTTTTGAGAAGGCTTTTACCGCTGAGCCATCTCCATATTGTTTTTCCATGTCATAATAATCACCGGCCTTGGTAATATACAAAAAGGAGTTGGCATCAAATCGATCCACAAATTTTTTACCCTGATAGCGCAGGTAGCTTTCCACCTGAAAATCCGCATCGAAGTTAAATGAAAAATCACTTTTATCCTGCAATCTGCGACCGAATTTTAATCGCATGGATTCGTCCGACAGGTAGGTGATGTGACCGATCATACGCGCCACCGCCAATCCGAGGTTGGGTTTGGGTCCGTAGTAGTAGTTTCCGCTATTCCAGGCCGGATCGGCCATAATGGCCTGCCGCGCCACCTCATTAAATGCAATGGCCAGGGCCGAGTGTTTGGTTGTGGTGGCCAGTGGAATGGCGGACATGACCTTATTCGGGTAACGGACGGTCCACTCCAATACCTGCATTCCGCCTATAGAGCCCCCCACCACGCATAAAATGTTTTCAACACCCAGGTGCTCCATGAGCCTTTTTTGAGCCACCACCATGTCGCCAATGGTGACCACTGGAAAATCAAGGGCATAAGGCTGGACGGTTTTCGGATTGATACTGCAGGGTCCGGTTGAACCCATACAGCTGCCAATGATATTGGAACAGACAACAAAATACTTGTCCGTATCAATTCCCTTGCCGGGGCCGACCATAATATCCCACCAGCCGGGTTTTTCATCTTTTTCGCCGTAATAGCCGGCGGCATGGGAATCACCTGAGAGGGCATGTAAAATCAATATCGCATTTGATTTTTCTGCGTTCAGGGTGCCGTATGTTTCATAGGCGAGCGTTACCGGCCCGAGCCTGGCGCCGTTTTCCAGAACCATTTCATCGGGCGGTTCGGCAAATGTGAACAATTTTTTCTCCACAATACCCACCGATACGCCCTGTCGATCATGTTCAATATATTCACTCATAACCGCTTCAAACCTCTAATTACTTGCGGATCGATTAAAAAAATAGCCCACTTCCTGATTTGTCTATTATGGCAGCTTTAGGGAAGTCGGCTAAATTTGTTACTCGATTTTTTATACAAGGGCAAGGAAAATCAAGTCCGGGCAAAGGCCTGATCGAGATCTTCCTTAATGTCGTCAACGTTCTCAAGACCGATAGAAAGGCGTACCAAATCCGGCGATAATCCTCCGGCTCTTTGCTGCTCTTCACTGAGTTGCGAGTGCGTTGTACTGGCCGGGTGAATGACAAGGCTTTTGGCATCGCCTACGTTGGCCAGATGAGAAAACAGTTGCAAACTGTCCACAAATTTTTGACCGGCATCCAGACCGCCTTTTATCCCAAATACCACCATGCCGCCAAAACCGTTTTGAAGATATCGGCTGGCAACCGGGTATGTCGGATCGTCCGGCAATCCGGGATAACGCACCCATTCAACATGAGAGTGTTCCTTTAAAAATCGGGCCACTTCGGCTGCATTTTCACAATGCCGCTGCATGCGTAAAGGGAGGGTTTCCAATCCCTGCAAGAACATCCAGGCATTGTCCGGGGAGATACAGGCGCCCAGATTACGCAAAGGAACCAGCCGCATGCGGAGGATAAAGGCAATCGGATTCATGTCGCCCAGGTCATGGGCGTAGCGGATGTCATGATAACTGGGGTCCGGCTCATTGTAGAGTTTAAATTTTGGATCATGCCAGTCAAATTTGCCTGAATCCACCACAATACCGCCAATGCCGGTGCCGTGTCCTCCCATCCATTTGGTCAGGGAATTGACGACAATGTCGGCACCATATTCGATGCTCTTGAGTAAATATGGAGTGGTAAAGGTGGCATCAACAATTAGGGGTAGATGATGACGGTGTGCGATATCGGCGATGGCACTGATATCGGTAAAATCCAATACCGGATTGCCGATGGTCTCGATAAACACGGCCCGAGTTTTTTCGGTGATGGCGCGGCTAAAGCTTTCCGGATCTTTGGCATCGGCAAAATGGGTGCGGATGCCGAATTGCGGCAGAATACAATCGAACATGGTATAGGTGCCACCATACAGATTGCCGGCGGATACAATTTCATCGCCGGCCTCACAGATATTTATGATCGTATAATAAACCGCCGATGTTCCGGATGACAGGGCCAGGGCCGCTGCGCCGCCTTCCAGGGCTGCAACCCGTTGCTCAAGAACATCCTGGGTGGGGTTCATGATGCGGGTATAAATATTACCCATCTCTTTGAGCGCAAAAAGGTCGGCGGCGTGCTTGCTGCTGTTAAATACGTAAGAAGACGTGCGGTGCACCGGCACGCCTCTGGCAGTAGTGGCCGGATCCGGTTGTTGTCCGGCATGTAGACAAAGTGTTTCGATTTTATGTTTCGTGTTCATTTCTGGAACCCTATATCGCTTAAGGTTGGATTATGGGCAATGCTGACAGCCCGGTAGCAAGACAAATCATTTTAATGATGAGATATTTAACGAATACGGTAGGAATCCTATTCGACCAGTGGTGCAAATACTTCGCAGGTCTTGCAGATTTTCATTTTTTCTTTCCAGTCTTTTTGAACCTTTCCATCACAAATGGTACCATTTATAAACCAGCACAGCTCACCGGCGCCAAACTCCCAAGCCGGGCATTTGATTTTAAGTTCCGGGCTGCATTTTTTGATCTGCCAGCATGCTTTTGACTTGCCCTTTTTGGTATTTTGCTTGACCGCTAAAAAATACATCTGACGTTCAACAGCTGTCGGCACTCTGCGCCATCCTTGCTCATAGCTGTGTACCGCCTTTAGCGATATGCCCAGCAACTGGGCCATCTGGGCCTGGGTTTTATTTAATTTTTTCCTGAACTTTTTAAACTCCGCACTTTCCATAATAAATTTTCCTCAGTCAGATTTATGATAATATGCAAAACACCAAGCTTTTAATTTGATACAATGTGGCAGTTGTGTCAACAAAAAAGATGCCGCACCACTCACAGGGCACTGCAGATAATACCGCCGCCCAACACCGTATCGCCAGCATATATGACCGCAGATTGACCGGGCGTTACCGACATCTGGGGGGCTTTAAACCAGATTTTGGTGTGACGGCCTTCAGATGGATAAACTGTGGCGTCGGCCGCCTCGTGGCGCAGGCGAATCTTAACCTGGACATCGTTTAGCGGTTGCTCAATGCGATCGATGCCGATGAGGTTTAAATCCACGGCCAAAAGGCCATTTGAAAGATTCTCCTGGTTGCCGACGATAATGCGATTTTGAGCGGCATCGATTCGTTGAACATATAGCGGGCGATCGGAAGCAATTCCAAGGCCGCGGCGCTGGCCGATGGTGTAATGGATGATACCGCGATGCTTTCCGAGGGATCGACCCGTTTCATCGACAATATCGCCGGTTTTTATTTCCTTTTTATCAAACAAAATAGAATAATCACCACCGTCGATGAAATCCTGGCTTTCTTCGCGATCTGCCGTTTGAAGCCCCAACGATCGCGCTATTTCCCGGACCTGCTGCTTGGCATGATTGCCAAGTGGCAAAAGCGTGCACGCCAGTTGTCGCTGTGTGAGGCCATAAAGAAAATAGGACTGGTCTTTTGAGCGATCGGCAGCGCGCTTCAACAAATAACGCCCACCCGCATATTCGATGCGGGCATAGTGGCCGGTGGCGAAATAATCGAATTTCAGGCCGGCCTGCCTGGCTTTTTCCAGCAAAAAGCCAAACTTAAGTTTCTGGTTGCACACAACACAGGGATTTGGGGTTTTACCATCCAGATATTCATTTCTAAAATACTGGATGACATGATTCCGATATTCCTGCCGCAGATCGATGGTATGAAACGGTATCTTCAGTTTCTGGCAAATAGCAGCGGCAGATTCGACATCTTCTTTTTCGCCGGGGCCGAAACAGGCATGCTTAGCCGAGTGATCAACACCCAGGGATTCGTCATAAATCTCCATGGTGATGCCGCATACCGTATAATGTTGTTTTTGCAATAAAGCCGCCGCAACCGACGAATCCACGCCACCGCTCAGCCCCACCGCCACTTTAGGTTTCATTTTCTTCATTTTCTTCTTATTTAGAGACTATCTATTTTAGTATTAAACCTTTGATGAATTAAATTCTAAATCCGAAATTCGAAATCCGAAACAAATCACAATACCAAATGACCTAAATTCAAAAAGTTTTTGAAATTCGAATTTAGAATTTTGAGAATTGTTTAGAATTTCGTGCTTCGAGCTTCGGATTTATGTAAACTAAATAATATCAAAAACGATTTTGATACGCGCGGTTTAAGTATAATATCAAAAACGCCTACTTTTTGCGCAGGGCGGCATTGAGTGAGCCGCTCTTAAAACCGTCCAGATCCATGGCGACATACAGAAACCCCAGTTCATGCAGCTTTTGGCTGATCGATTTGTGATGCTGCAGAGCCAGGCTAAAATCATCCGACAGGATTTCAATCCTGGCGGTATCGCCATGATGGCGCACGCGCAACACCTGAAAACCCAGATCGTTCAAATAATCTTCGGCGGCCTCAACCTGCTTAAGCTTATCGGCATTGACCTCCTGACCGTAGGCAATCCGGCTGGCCAAACACGGCATGGCCGGTTTTTCGGCCACCTCAAGGCCCAGGGTGGCGCAGATGCTTCGAATTATGTTCTTATCCATTTTTAATTCGACATAAGGTGCCAGAATGGCGGCCTCATCAGCGGCCTGGATACCCGGACGGTAGTCCCCCAGATCATCGAGATTAGCGCCATAAAATACCGGCCAGGACAGGTTGCTGAGGGGATTGCCCGGTTGCCGGCGCAGCTGTTCGATTTTTTCAAAAAGTGCTTTTTTGCAATGATAGCAGCGGTCGCCCTGATTGGCCCCGTAAAATGGATTTTCCATTTCTTGTGTATTGATCACTTGCAGCGGAATATCGTGTTTTGATGCAAAGGCCAGGGCGTGTTTATATTCCCGGCGCGCAAGTGATGGACTGTCTGCCAGTGCCGCCAGCATTTTGCTTCCTAACGCCTGGTGCGCAACATACGTCAGCAGGGCGCTATCGACGCCGCCACTGTATGCGATGATGGCACCATCGTAGCGGGCAAAGTGGTCTTTTAGTTTTGACAGCCAGGTTTCAGGAGACAGTTTTTGGTTTGCGGGCGCCTGCATTTACGTTACACCATACTTTATGCAAATTTTTATAGCCACCAAGACACAAACATCAAATATTGTTACAAAGTGGCAGTTTAGTCAATAAAAAAGAAAGTTTAGAATTGATGCTGGTTGGCAGGAAGAATCAACCGCAGCCGGAAGATGATTGGATTGATGCATCGGGCCCACTGAATCGAATAGCTATGAGGCTGCCCGGGGCTCAATGATCGTTAAATGAGGCAGTTGTTATGTCGAAAATTTAAATGCCCTGTTTCAGAACCGTGAATTTTACCACAGTGATTGGACATCTTCAATTGTATAACGAATCTTTTTTACGGCTTTAAGCATACGGGTGTATGACATGGCCAGACCGATATTTCTTGACAGCACCGACAGCGAGTCTATGTCTTTTTTCGATATATCCCAGACATCATGGTGATAAAGGCGCAGCGCACCGATGGCCGTGTCATAAAATTTGATGGGGATGGACACAATGGCGCCAATACCCTCTTTTCTGGCATCATCCGGGTATTGCAGGCGATCGGATTTGTTGATATCGCGAACGACAATGGGCTCGCCCACCATGGTTGCACCGATGCTTTTATCTTTCATGACCGGACCCTTGTGCACATAGTTCATGCTCAAACCAAAACTTGCCAGCACCTCCAGCTCTTCGGTTTCCGGATTGACCGCAAAAATGGTGCACCCTTTGATATCAAGTGCAGCCACCAGCAGTTGCGTCAGATGATTGGCCATAATTTCCAGATTATCCGATTGTGCCATTGCCTTGAAAACGGTTTTAAAAAGATCGATATCTATTTTTTCTTCAGCCGGCATGAATTTCCTCCTTTGCTGTTTAAACTCTGCTCAAAACCCGTGACGATTTGCGAGATGTTCAGACGCGTGGCCTATCGTATGCTTTTAGAAAGGCGGATGCATGCATTAAGATACAATACAAACCGTCACATCTTTTAGGGACATTACCACTTTATGCGAAATACTTCCTGTAAAAAAGCGCGTCACACGAGCATGTTTGCGGTTAAGAACAATGGTATCAAAATGTTCACTGTTCACCAGATCAATAATTTCGCTGGCAATGTCCTTCTTGCGGGGCCTGAATACACAAGTCACTTGCTTTTCCGAAAAACCACCCTCAACGAGTTTGTCCTTCACATCATTTAGGACCGTTTCGTTTTCCTTAATCTTCTGGGAAAGATAACTCAGGCTTCCTTTAAGTTTGCCCGTAACGGAAGTTGCGTCTGTCTCTATCTCAGGGATGGGGGTATAGGCGTTGAATACGGTGACGGCAATGTTTTCTGATTTGCCGAAAGTGTCTGTAACGAATTCCAACGCTTTTTGATCAAGTTGGGTAAAATGATAGGGCAGCAATAATTTTCGAGTGGCCATTGGTGTCCCCCTTAACGCTTATGCAAGTTTGACGTACGTGGACATTTACCTCACGGTCCAAATAGGAGGTAACATTAGAACGGTTTAGTTAAATTGATCACAGCTGGCGTGCGTCTGATATCAAGACAATTGATAAGAGTGGAGAACTAAAATTCGAATCCGCACCTGTTTCAGGATCAAATTTTTTATTTGCAGGGCTTAAATACTTATGGAATCTGCTTCTGCTAAACGGCAAAATCTCACAAGGTGGCAGCTGGTGTCAATAAAAAAGTTTATCTCAAATGCACAAGGCATGTGGTGGTGTCCGTTTCAAACCGCAGTCTGTCTACATCTAATAAACTTGATTTTTACCGGCAAACTTGAAATGGTAGTAAGATCTGTTTCGACGATAGTAAAAACCGGGCCCGAAAATGACGGCTGATTTAAATCCAGATCTCATCAGAGAACAGGAGCGCAGTGATGCATCTTAAACAGGTTCGTATTGTGCCTGATAAATTTCCAACAGCAGAGCATTATCCATTTAATCTGGATATTTTTAAACAACCCGGGACAGTAGACGTGCATAACCCGGTGACTTTTTTCGTTGGTGAAAACGGTACCGGAAAATCAACCCTGTTGCAAGCGATCAGTCATTGCTGCGGTATCTATATATGGCAGGGAGAGCGCAGAGCCCGCTTTCAATATAATCCCTATGAAACCCAATTTTACAGAGGCATTGAGGTTGCGTGGGCCCGCGATACGGTTCCGGGTTCATTTTTTGCATCGGAAATCTTTAATAATTTTGCTCAAATCGTTGATGAATGGGCCACTATGGACCCCGGCCTGCTGCATTATTTTGGTGGTAAATCCTTGATGATTCAATCTCACGGCCAATCGTTGATGTCTTTTTTCAAGTCTCGTTTTAAGATTAAAGGGCTTTATCTGCTGGACGAACCAGAAACAGCGTTATCTCCGGCAACCCAGATTGAATTATTAAAACTAATCGCAAAAATGGCGCATTCAGGTCATGCCCAGTTTATCATTGCCACCCATTCCCCCATTCTTTTGGCCTGTCCGGAAGCCGTTATCTACAGCTTTAGCACATCAACATTAGAGCCGATCGGCTATGAACAAACCGAGCATTTCAAAGTATATAAGCGATTTATGCAGGATCCCAATCAATACTTGCAAGACATCTGATTCAGGGCTTAATAGATACTGTTTTTCTATTAAAATTGGATTATATTTGATTACATGTCCGTAATTTATTTGTAATCAACATGCCCAATTGTCCACCTTGGTCACCGATCTGCTGTGCCCCCCTATTTATCGAAACTCCCTGTCAGGAATCCGCACCTGCGCAATTGAGGCAGAATTTGCTGAATTTTGTCAAAATATTTTCGCATTTCATCCAGTGCTGCATGCCATAAATTGGCATAACCATATGGAATTTTGCAGTTTATGAATTTTGGCGGGGTTTGGCTTGGATTTTGCTTTATCTTTAGCGGTTGCGCTGGCCCATTTGCTCAGCGACGGTGGATGTTTCCATAACAGCCGGGAATGCCCATGATGGATCGAGCCTAAATTGCTCCAAAAGTATCGAGCCCATGAAAAAATACCGCTATAAAATTATATTTTTTGCATTGACTTTCTTAGGGATGGTCCTGGTGAGCTTGCCGGCATCTGCCAGCATCACGGATGCTGAATTTCCAGTCTATGACAGCATCCGTCCAAATGTGAACTTCTGGAAAAAAATATACACAGAATATTCAACAACTCAAGGGGTAATTCACGATAAAAAAAATATGGCCATCATCTATGAGGTCATTGATCTAAGGGACCGCAATCGCCATGGCAGTCGCAAAACCAACAAACAGCGCATAAAAAAAGTTAAAAAGAAATACAGGCAAATCCTGGCAAAACTTGCTCAGGGAAAAGCACCCGGCAATTCACAAGAGCAACGCGTGGCCGCATTATTCGGAAGCCAAGCCAGGCCTGTTGACTTTCGAAACGCGATGCGAAATCTGCGGTGCCAGGTCGGCCAAAACGATCCGTTCCGCCAGGGTATCATTCGATCGGGCGCCTATCTGGCCGAAATGAAGCAGATCTTTCGTGATGCCGGTTTGCCTGAAGATTTGGTCTATCTGCCCCATGTCGAATCTTCATTTAATCCAAAAGCTTACAGCAAATTCGGTGCGGCCGGTATGTGGCAGTTTACACGCTCGACCGGCAAAAGTTATATGACGGTCAGCTATGCCATCGATGAGCGGCGGGATCCCATACTTTCTACGCGGGCGGCTGCGAGGTTGTTGAAAAGGAACTATAGAAAATTTCGCAACTGGCCAATGGCCATAACCGCTTACAATCACGGCGTTTCCGGCATGCTGCGGGCCAAAAGGCGTAAAGGGGATTATGAAACCATATTCAATGAATACCGCAGTCGCATTTTTAAATTTGCCTCGCGCAATTTTTATTCTGAGTTTCTGGCAGCCCGTGAGGTTGCCCATGATTATCAGCAATATTTCGGTAAGTTGATACTCGACGCACCCGTACAAACTCAGGAAGTGATATTGGCCGGCTACGGATCTTTGCCGGAAATCGCCCGGCACCTCAATTTGAAACTGGCTGAGCTACGGGATCTGAATCCGGCGTTGCGCAATCCTGTTCTCAAAGGACAAAAATTTGTTCCGCGCGGGTTTCATTTAAAGCTGCCGGCCCGGGATGATCGAGACTGGCAACAAATAATGGCTGAACTGGCACCTAAAATTTATAAAAACTACCAGAAACGCAGCCGAATTTATACTGTGCGCAAAGGTGACACCGCCGGAGAAATTGCCCGCAACCATGCTGTGAAATTAAATGATCTGATTGCGGCCAATAATCTGGATGCGAGAGCCACCATCCACATCGATCAAAATTTGAGAATTCCCCTGCCAGGAGACAGGCCAGCACGACTGGCTGCTGTGAAGGCTAAAGAGGCCAAACCCCCTCTTTTGGCGGCCACCCCATCCAGAGATGCCAGGCCCAGAGTGACTGAACAATCAAAAATGCCGGCGCTCAAGCCGCAAAGCGAAAAGCCCGAACCCAAGCCTGAAAAGCCGGTCGCGAAAATAGAGGTGCCAAAACCGCAACCGCCGCAGTTGGTTTCCAGCCCTGATTTTGACACAGTTGAATCAAATCGAATCCTTACAGCGGCACTTTCTCAAATGCAAACCAAAAGCCGCCAAGCTCGCAGAAAACCCCAACTGCCCCCTGAGGCAGTATTGAATGCCGATATTGTCCAGGGCCAGCTGGCCATCAAGCGCATCAAAATTTATAAAGGACGTTCCGTTGGCCGTATTCAAGTCGAGGTTGAAGAAACCCTGGGACATTATGCCGAATGGCTGGAGGTTCCTGCCAGTGAGATTCGGCGCTTAAACGGCCTGCGGTTTGGAAGATCTCTTCGAATCAACCAGTCCATCAAAATTCCTTTGCGGCGGGTTACCAAAGAGGACTTTGAAGAAAAACGATTTGAATTTCATAAGGAGCTGGCAGAAGATTTCTTTGCTTCTTTTCGCGTTGAAAAAGTCGAAACCTACACGGTTCG
>JAHEIW010000328.1 GCA_024639185.1 Deltaproteobacteria bacterium
CCGCCGAGGTGGCCCGCACCTATGTTTTGCTGCGCACCTCCGAAGAACGTCTCGAGATCGCCAGAGAAAATGTAAAAATCCAGCAGCGCTCTCTGCAAATCGCCGAGATCCGGTTCAAGGCTGGCGCAGTCACCGAGCTGGATGTGGTTCAGGCCCGCTCGTTGTTAAAAAATACCGAGGCTTTTATTCCGCGTTTTGAGGCCAACATCCGCCAGGCCAAAAATGCACTTGCGGTCCTGCTAGGCAGGCTTCCGGGTGAAATTGACACCATGCTCAGCGGTGCCAGGCGCATCCCCCATGCCCCACCGGAGGTGGTTGTCGGCGTCCCGGCGGAATTGTTGCGCCGCCGGCCGGATATTCAGCTGGCCGAATATCAAATCGCCAGCCAGACCCCGTTGATCGGGGCATCCAAAGCCGATCTGTTCCCGGCCTTTGAGCTGTTCGGCTCCTTCGGATTGCTCAGCAGCAATTCCAATAATACAAAATCCGGCGGTCGCAACGGCAGCAGTTTCAGCGACCTATTTAAAGCCGACAGCTTTGAGTTTTTTGGCGGCCCGTCTTTTCGCTGGAATCTGTTTAACTACGGCCGCATCAATAACCAGGTGCGGGTGGAGGATGCCCTTTTGCAGCAGCTGGTTGTCAATTATGAAGACACCGTGTTGCGGGCCCATCAGGAGGTGGAGGATTCACTGGTGGGATTTTTGCGCAAACAGGATGAGGCCGGATTTTTGCTCGACAGTGTCAAGGCCGCCCAGCGCGCGGTGGACCTCTCGCTGCTGCAGTACAGAGAGGGGCTGGTGGATTACCAGCGCGTGCTGGACACTCAGCGCTTTTTAACCGACCAGCAGGACTTCTGGACCGTAACCCGCGGGGCTGTCATTTTGAATCTGATCGGCATGTATAAGGCTCTGGGCGGCGGCTGGCAGATCCGTGAAGGCCAGACGTTTGTGGCCAAGGATAATCTGGAAGAAATGCAGCAACGCACCAACTGGGGAAAACTGCTCGAGACTTCGGCGCTGGCAACACCCGCCTCTGCCGAAGAGCGCCAGCAGTGGCGCTGGCCGGACTGGTAGCCATTTGAGCCGGATCACTTTTTATCCGCAAAATCAGGCGCAATGGCTGCAGAACGCGTTAACAATCGGGTAGTATTACCGTTTTGTCTTTGCTTGTACGCGCTTAAAAAATGATTAACTTCCTGAGTATCAACGTTTCTTAATAGCAATAGCGTTAGGTCCTTTTTATACCCCAAAATATCAATATAGAAAAAAGACCCGTAGCGTTTGACCCCCAGCCTACGATTTACGTCACCAAAGTGTAACCCGAGGCGTAAGGGTTGATAACATCCTATGGAAAGGAGCTTGAAGATGATGCCAAAGATTGTTGGGGCAAGTCTAATTGCCCTCATCGTTATGATCGCCGGCCCGGTCTCAGCGCAAGACCCAATCGTTTACCCTGCAAAAGGGCAGAGCCAGGATCAAATGGAACGCGATAAATTCGAATGCATGCGCTGGGCCCGGGACCAAACCGGCTTCGACCCCATGAGAACACCCACAGCCACATCGGCGGCGCCGTCCAAAGAAAAGGAGGTATGGGGCGCCGGTAAAACGGGCGTAGCCGGCGCGGCAACCGGCGCAATCGTCGGTGGTATTGCCGGCGGAGGCAAAGGTGCGGGCACAGGCGCCCTTATCGGTGGTGCCGGCGGGGCCCTGCTGGGTGGCATGCGACGATCGAACCAGAGAGATCGCGACGATCAGAGACGTCAGCAGTGGGAACGGGAACAGGCCAACAATTACGCGCGCGCCCGCAGCAAATACAACCGCGCTTTTGGCGCATGCATGTCCGGCCGCGGTTATACCGTAAAGTAGGCGTTTGCCGTCGACGATCGTCTGCAAGGCGGGTAAACTGAATTTTGCCGCCTCGGGCAGAAAACAGCCGAAGTGCGAAGTGACCCAGCCGGTGCGGTTCTAATCGGGTGTAAAGCCCCGCGGGGCGGGATTTGCAAAGCCCTACAAAATCCGACTGAAGCAGCGGTCGGCCATCGTGAATAACTGAATATCGAAAGCACAAAAAGGCAAAGAAGGAGACAACCATCATGAATAAAATACGAATCGGCGGCTTAATCGTCATATTGATCGGGATGATGACCGCATCGGCAGTGGCCGAAGACTTTGACGGCTCCAAGGAGCTGATTTGCTCAATAATGGATATTGTTGAATGTGGGCCTGGCGGGAAATGCCAGCAGGTAACCGCCGAAGAAGTTGGCATTCCGCACTTTTTAAAAATTAATTTCAAAAACAAAAAAATCACCGCCACCCACATCGGCGGGAGCAAGCGCAGCACCGATATCGAAAATTTGGAGAAGATTGACGGCAAGGTCATCATTCAGGGGGCTGAAGACGGCGTTGAAGGTGACCGGGACGGCGTCGGCTGGAGCCTGGCGATCGCTCAAGAAAGCGGTAAAATGGTGTTGACCGCCTCAGGTGACGACGTCGGATTTGTCGTGTTTGGCGCCTGTGCCGTCCCGTAAACCCGGTTGGACGCTTTTCAATCTGGCACACAACCATTTACATAAATCATTTTCAGAGTCCAGCCGCTTGAAAACCAGTCCGTTGTCTGCTAAGTACAGAGCAAGGTATCTAAAAAACTAAAGATTCCACAAAACGGAAAGGAACGTTATATGACTCAGGAGTTTGATCCCCGCAAAAGTTACCTCGCAGTTAAAGCCCATGAACAAATGATCGCCTATGTCGGCTTCAAAATTGGTAACGGACAACAGGACCCGGATCAGGAAGGTGTTATCAAGATATCTTCTTTTGAGCGTCCATTTGGCGGCGGATATTATACACTCACCTTTATTGTGGATACCAACAACGATAAAGGCTTAAAAGAAGATTTAAAAGCACGCTTTGACAGCCTCTCAGAAACCGCTTTGAAACCCTACCTGGGCAAAGACTTGCAGAAACTCG
>JAHEIW010000329.1 GCA_024639185.1 Deltaproteobacteria bacterium
GCCTAGAGTTAAGGTGTCACTTCGCTCCATCTTCTTATATTAAATAGACAGAATTCCAAAACTTTAGTCACTTTAGATCACTTTAAACTTTAGCTCACTTATTGATTGTGAGTATCTGTCGTATGTTTGCAAAGCAGCCATTGGCCCTAAGATGGGGTTTTGAAACGGCTACTAATGATCTTTTAAGACTCTGTGCGGCAGCCCGTGGGCCAGTAATTCCACGGGGCATGTTTCGTCTGCGGCGCAGGGGTACATGGTCTCCAGCATCTCACCCGTAATTTCGGCCTGGTTGTGATAGTGCAGGACCCGGTTGACGCAGGCCACCGATTTGACATAGCGGGATACGGCCAGCAGGTCGTGGCTGACAACCACAATGGTGACATCCCGGTTGAGATCTTTGAGCATTTCGAAAAATTCTGCCTGACCCTTGGTGTCGATGCTGGCGGTGGGTTCGTCCAGCAGCAGTAATTGGGGCCGGGTGACCAGCGCCCTGGCAATGAAGACCCGCTGGCACTGGCCGCCGGACAATTCGCCGATTTTCTTTTCCGCCAGGGGCGCCATCTCCAGCCGCTCCAGCGCTGCCACGGCTTCCCGGCGGTTGGATTCGGTATTGCGCGCCCATCGCTTTTTAGGCTCCAGCTTGCCCATCAGCACCACATCCAGGGCCGTAATCGGAAAGCTGCGATTGATGTGCACGTCCTGTGGCACATATCCAATGCTCGCCGATGCCTTTTGGGCGGATTGGCCGGTGACGCGGATAACGCCCGTATCCGGTTTCAGCAAGCCCAGTATCAGTTTTGCCAGGGTGGTTTTGCCGCCGCCGTTAGGGCCGATCATGGCCATAAAATCTCCCGGGCGGATCTCGAGGCTGACATCCTGCAATGCGGTTTGGCCGTTATAGGCAAATGACACATTTTGGATTTCGACAATCGGTGTGCTCATGGTTGCGTTCCTATTTTAAAGCCGCCCTGAACTTCCGGGCGACATCGCGCAGATTGTCCAGCCAGTCGCTTGCCAGCGGATCGGCCAAAGCCACCTGGCCGCCGATTTCTCTGGCCAGGAGTTTAGCACTGCGGGCTGAAAACTGGGGTTGAGCGAAAATAATGTTGATGTCTTTTTCCTGGGCATGTTTGATCAACTCCATCAACTGGCCCGGTTTGGGGTCTTTGCCTTCGATCTCAACGGCCACCTGTTTGAGCCCATAGGCCCGGGCAAAATACCCCCAGGACGGATGGAAGACCATAAACCGCAGCCCTTGCTTACCGGTAAAAATTGCCTTGAGTTCACTGTCCAGCAGATCGATTTGAGCGACAAATTGCTGATAGTTGTTCTGATAAGCGGCCTGATCGGAGGCATCCATTTTTTGCAGTGCGTTCATGATCGTGCGGGCCTGGATTTTAACCAGGGGCGGTGAAAGCCAGATGTGAGGATCCAGCCCCCTGTGCCCGTGGGCACCCGCTTTGAGATGAACCTCCTCCTGATCATGATGATGGATTGCCATGGGTATCTTTTCGATGCCGTCATCGGTATGGACAACTGTCATGGCCGGATTGGCGGCTGCTATTTTATCCAGCCAGGCATTTTCAAACGGGACGCCGATGGCAAAATAAATTTTGGCCTTCGAAAGGTCGGCCATCTGCCGCGGACTGGGCTCGTAAGTCGCCGGACTGGCGCCGGGTGGCACCATCACCTGAACGCTGACCCGCTGCCTGCCGATTTGTTGCACGAAATACCTTTGGGGATTGATACTGACGAAAACCGGCAGCTGGCTTGCAGCCCGTGCAAATGGGCCAGTCCCTGTTGCGACAAAAATGAGAATGGAGAGTTGAATAAGTCTTCGCGCGACGCTTAACCTGCTGCATGGGCTGAGTTTGTGCTTAGATGTAATTTCATTGCAAACAAACATTTAGCACCATTAATTAAAATATTTCATTAATTTCTAAATGGTTTGAATATTATCAATGGGTGTTTTAAGAGAAACTTATTATGCAAATCTATTGCATAAACTAACAGAATGCAATTTTTTTTTAAATCCAGTCGATCGACCCGTCTACCTTTTGCTTGACTTCATCGAGGATACCCTATAAGTTATCCAACAATTGATTGAAGCATTTGTTGGACTCATCAACGACTCCGATAAGGTCAATTGGATGCCTTCTCCTCTGGAAAAAGCCCGTCAGGATCCGAATTCGATGAAGGCCAGAATTCTGGCAGCCGCGCGCCGGATTTTCGGTAAACACGGATACAACGATACCACCACCCGTCAGATTGCCAAAGATGTGGACATCGATATTTCTACGCTCTACTACCACTGGGGTGAAAAACAGGATCTGTATGAAGCCGTTCTGCAGGACGTCGGTGAGGAGCTCCAGTCGCGCCTGAATGATGTTGAAAGAACCGTCAGCGGCAAATCCCTTAAAGATCGCCTCGAGATATCCATTGACATGATGTGCGATTATTTGTTCGCCCACCCGGAAGTCTCGAACCTGATTCTTTTTGGTTATTTCAACAAAACCCACCATGGCGTCACCATGGACCTTAAAATCGAGGAAAATATTGCCAATATCGCCGTGGCCATGCAACTGGCTGAAGACAGGAAAAACGTTTCTATGGAAGCCAAAGCCCGCATACTGGCGGTCTGGAACACGGTTTTGAATTTTATTTCCGCGGAAGACTTTTTTCGCCCCATGCTGCAAACCGACCACGACAATTACGCCAAAGTGGTCAAAGAGACCCTGAAGTTCATACTGGTCCCGGCATTCACGCTTGAATAGAAAGCTATTGGTTATTCGTTATCAGTTATTTGTTATCACACATCCCTAAAAATAATGTGTTTAGCACGGCAGCCAGGACTTAGCTTGCCTTGGTGAGCATTTCTGATGATTTAATTGAAATAATTGATATGAACTGGTTTCAGAATTATTAGATCTTGTTCGATGGCAAGGCCACGAGGAGGAGAGGGAG
>JAHEIW010000032.1 GCA_024639185.1 Deltaproteobacteria bacterium
CCGCACCAATTTCACGGGCCCGGGGGGCAGCCATGCTCCTGATTATAACCACCTATGGCTACTACTGGCGGGCCGCCCAAAAAGCAGGTCTGCCGGCATTCGATAAACAACAACGCATTACGCGGCTGAACGGCGTGTTTATCTGGCTTAAATGTGTCCTATCGCCCCGGGCCGCCACCCGTTTTTTAAGCTGGCTTGACACCACGGTTAAAAGCGCCTTCGAGCGCTGCCATCCTGATCGGAATAAACAATTTATCTGGGAGGACGGGGGATTTGATGTCGTGGCGCTCATCAATAAAAACGCTGCTCAGTCTGAATGGGCTTCCAGGGTTGCGGGGTAATCCTTGTAGTAGTGGGAATTTTTCCAGCCTTTTTTAAGGGCTTTATTGAATTTGTAAGTCGCGTAGAAGTTGGTCATATTTTTAAGGTTCAGCAGCGAGCGCAATAAACGGTAGGGGTAGTTGGGGAAAGAGTAGATATTTTTTTTGATATAGTTGTTGCCGATATATATGGTTTGCGGCTGCACATCCTGTGGTCGGTGAACCATATACGAGAAACGGTATTTGTCCCAGTCCTGCGGATAATCGACATATAGTAAGCGGCCTTCTTTTTGTAATTCGCTCATCAACCCGGTACCCGGAAGCGGGGTGAGCAGGGTAATCTGAATAATATCAATACCGGATTGAACCAGAAAGCGGGCGAGTTGCTTATAATATGCCGCCGATTCATGGTCATTGCCGATAATAAAGGCCCCGTATACGGCAATGCCATATTTATGGAATACATCGACAACCTTTTTATAATTTTGCACTCCGATCTTAATATTGATCCCCTTTTTCATGTCCCGCAACGATTCCCTGCTGATGGTCTCAAAGCCGACAAAAGCAAAAATGCAGCCGGCGCGGGCGGCCAATTCAATCACATGCTCATCATTGACGGCATTGATCGACGTTTGCATCCACCATTTGAAATTGAGGCCGCTTTCAATCATACCGCTGAATAACGCCTTGGAGCGATTTTTGCTTTTTGGGCTGTAGCCGATCAGGTTGTCATCGACAAACGCCAGAAATTGACCTTTTATGTCCATTAATTCGTTCAGAACATTTTGGGCATGGCGTTGACGAAATTCATTACCCAGATAGCGTGATACCGAGCAAAAATGACAATTAAACGGACAGCCGCGAGATGTTTGAACCGAGTGCCAGAAGTAATCCGGATGCAGCAAATCGCGTCGGGGTAAAATTCTGCTGCGTTCATAGTGGATTCGCGGACCGATATAGAGGCGCTCCAGGCGGTTGTTTTCAAAATCTGCCAACAGCTTTTGCCAGATATCTTCAACTTCTCCGACGACAACAGCATCGGCAAATTGTTGCGCTTCATCGGGCACCATCGATGCATGAATACCCCCGATGACAACCTTTATATTCCGCTTGCGATACGTGCGGGCAATTTCATACGCCCGGGTAATGTTGCTGGTAAAAGCGGTTATGCCCACCAGGTCTGCTTCTTCAAACTGGAAGGCATCGAAGTTTTCATCAGCAATTTTAACGACCCAGGTGGAGGGAGTAACGGCCGCAACATAAGCCAGGGCCAAAGGCGAAAAAGTCGAAAACCGGCTGAGCAGCAAGCCGCTGCGCCGACCGACCGGATTTATGAGTAATAGCTTTTTCAATGGGTTCCCAATTGCCTGACCAGCGCAAAGGCTTGTTGACGGGTGTCGCCTTTAAACTTCAATTTTAAGGCTGAGATCAGCATATCAACGCTGATCACGCAGTTAAGGTCGGCCAAAATGGCTAAACTGGCCAGTGCCCAATCGGTGCGCCTGATTCCCTTGGCTTTAAAATCAATCTGATGGATGCGGGCCTTGCTGTCCGGCAGGCTGACGCCGCCGATCTGTAGGATGAAAGATTTTTTTGTGAGGCGCTCAAATAGGTCCCGGCGCCGGTCGACGCCGTCCTGGTCCAGTGCCAGGACTACGTTTGGTTTCTCGATTCCGGTAAAATCAATCTCCCGCGGTGATAAAATAAGCTCACTAATGGAGGGGCCTCTGAGTACGGTTATGTTATATTCGTTTTTCTGGGTTGTGTGCATCCCCGCCGTCAATCCGGCGATGCACAGGAGTTCACCCGCGGTGATTATACGTTGCCCGGCACTGCCAAGAATTACGACCTCCTGGCGACCTTTTTGAGGTGCGTTGAAGCGGGGTTCGATAACAGCCGGCGCGGAAACTTTTTTCTGCCCGGCAGCCAGTCGGCGATAGTGTTGCCCGTATTCCGGGCGTTCATTTTCAGGAACAACGCCATCCAGTGGCGGCCGTTGGGCCAGGGCTTCATCGATCATTCTGGGCGTCAGTCGATTTTTTTTGGTGTAGCGACCGGGACATATTCCCCAGATGTCCATCAATGCAAAACCTTCATATTCAATGGCCTCCTGGATTAGGGATGCCAATTCTTTCTGGTATCCCGAGCATCGCCGGACATACGGCGCGCCGGCGCATCGCGCGACTTCACCGATATCCAGCGGACGCTCGAGGGCAGACAGAAATCCCGAACCCAACTGAGCTTCCGGTGGTGTGGTGGCGGAGTACTGGCCTCCGGTCATGCCGAAATTAAAGTTGTTTAAAACCAGCAGGGTCACATTGAGGTTGCGACGACAGGCCGCCAGCAAGTGAGCGCCACCAATCCCCTGGCCGCCATCGCCCATGGTGACGATCACGTTGAGCTCCGGGCGTGCCATTTTGAGGCCGGCAGCATACGTCAGGGCGCGGCCGTGCAAACCGTGCATGGCGTGGGTATGAAAAAAAGTATCAAACAGGCCGGAGCAGCCGATATCGCTAACCAGCACAATTTGATGCCCGGCCAATCCCATGTTTCGAAATGCCTGGTCCAGAGTGTGGGTCATGCGTTCATGGGCGCAGCCCGGGCATAAAACCGGCGGTCTGGCGGAATTCAAAAGACTATCCATTGACGGCCTCCTTGATGCGGTCAGGTGTTATAAGACGTCCGTCCATTTGTCCGTAGAAGGAAACCGACTTACGGGGTAAAATACGTTTGATTTCGCGCTTATACTGTCCCAGGTTCATTTCCACAACGACAACGCGTTTGGCATGGCGAGCCGCATGCCGGATGACCTTTTGCGGTACCGGCCATAACGTTTTTAAGATCAACAGGGAAATGGGTTTGCCCTGCCGTTTTTGCATTTTGAATACCGCTTTGGCGACCCGGGCGGTAACACCATACGCAACCAGAAGGGTATCGGCATCCTTATCACCGTAATATTCATGGAATGAGAACCGATCAACGGCTGACAGCAGCTTTTGTATCAGGCGTTCCTGATTGCGGGCAATGGCAGCCGAATCAGTGGTGATATATCCATCGGTGCCATGGGTCGAAGAGGTCTGGCGAACCAGGACCTCATGGCCAATGGGAAGAAAATCTGGAACGTGTGTCCCCGGGGCCGGACTGAATGGCAACAGCGGTTGATCGGCCGGCGCTGCAGATCGCTCGACGATGTCAGGGATGTCCACCTGTTGAAGATCAATGCTTTCGCGCGTCATTCCGATTTCCTTGTTGGAGGCCAAAAATACCGGACAGCGAAATTCTTCAGCCAGATTGAAGGCGTGCAGAGTTAAGGTATAACAATCTTTCACGTCGACCGGCGCCAGAACAACCACCGGCAGCCCACCGCTGTTGCCCCAGCGCAAAAAATTGATATCGCCATCGGCTCCACGGGTGGCTGAGCCCGTAGAGGGGCCCAGTCGCTGGACGTCCACGATCACAATCGGTATTTCACTGCCGATCGCAAAAGACAGGTTCTCACTGTACAGACTGATACCCGGGCCTGAAGTGGCCGTCATGACCTTTATTCCGGCCATTGATGCGCCCAGGCAAAATCCAATTGAGGCGATTTCATCCTCGCCCTGCATGCATATGCCGCCGATGGGCGGCAGCAGGTTGAGCATGCTGTGATAAATCGTGGTAGCCGGCGTAATAGGATAGCCGGCAAAAAATCGGCAACCCGCAGCAACCGCCCCGCGGGCGATCGCCTCGTTGCCTTCCAGCAAGCTGTAAGTCATATCTTCTCCTCTGGAAGTCATCTCAAAAATGCATCTAACGCCCAAGGACTGTGTTCTCCAGGATAAATGGATTACACATCTATTTTATAAATGCTAAGGTGTGCATCAAACCGATTCAAAATGCTCGAATACTAGCGTGTATGCTCCACTTTTGAATCGGTTTTCGCCTTGTTTTGTTGAACACCTTAATCTACTAAGATCAGATGTGAAATCCCGCATTCTTGCGAGGAACGTTAGCTACTATTTTTGAGACGACTTCGAGTTTAAATGAATTTAACACCGGTAAAATTGATGGGCAAGGTATTATTTTAAAATCCCGGTGTAATCAGGAGGGAATTCTATCCGAGCAACTTTAAGAAATGGCATTTCGCAGAAAAACCAATCGATCATGGCCCTTGGACAATCGGCAAACGGGCAAACCGCATTATATGACCTGAGTTTTGTACAAGCCGTAGGCTTTCATATGCAAGGCACTTAAGGTCGAGGCTATAGTGAACTATGCCTCGACCTTAATAACGCAGCAGATGGAAGTCTTCGGCTTGCCGCGTTGTCTCAAGGGTGAAAATTAATGAGATAAAATGATTTTCATCCTTATATCTGAGCGGTTTTTTTGCTTACTTCGCTGATCTTCTTAAACTGTTCAAATTTAAATTAACGACCGCTTCTCATTAATTTTCATACAAATCACATTTTAAAGGATCTGCGGGAGGGCGGCGGTTTATCTTTTCCGCCGATTCTAAAGCTCCAGCTGGATCTTCTTTGAGAGCTGACCTTCTCCTGCCACGGGTACCGAATGCGGGTATGAAACGAAACTTCCAGGGCATCGACCAGCGCACGCACAATCTTGGCTATGTCCCGGGTCGTTAAATCACACTGGCTGAATTGTCCGTCTGCAATGCGTTTGCCGACGATGAGCTGAACCATTTTAGCCAGTTTGAGGCGGGTGGGATCCTGCATTGTGCGGGATGCTGCTTCCGCCGAATCGACAATCATCAAAATGGCCGCTTCAGCGGTTTGGGGCTTGGGGCCCGGATACCTGAAATCGAGCTCATCTAAGGTTTCACGGGGCTGCTCTTTGGTCGCCAGATTAAAGAAGTATTCCATCAACTGGGTTCCATGGTGCTGGACGATCAAATCCACCACGGCTCTGGGCAGGCCGGCTGTCATCGCAATTTTGATGCCGCTTTTTACGTGATTGATGATCAATTCAGTGCTTTCCCAGGGATCTAGCAAGTCATGTGGATTCGGACTGTTGAATTGATTTTCAATAAAGTTTTTGGGCACTTCCATTTTGCCGATATCGTGGTAGTAGGCGCCAATGCGCAAAAGCAGTGAATTGGCGCCGATGGCCTCACCGACAACCTGCGCCAAATGGGCTACGGTCATGGAATGCTGATAGGTGCCGGGCGCGTTTTGCTGCAATTTTTTCAACAATGGGTGCTGCAGATCCGTGTAACGATTAAGCTTAAAGGTGGACGCCGTATCCCAGCTGATTTCAAGCAGCGGCAATAACAACAGAGCCAAAGGCCCGGCAGCCAGCCCTCCGGCAAAAGCCCAGCCGATTCGTTCCATCAAACCCGCGTTGAACGATTCAGTCTGCAGTAAGGCGCCAAGATTGAGCAGATTGGATGCGGCCGGAAAGACCGCCTGCCAATCCAGGCTGAGCGCGATTACACTCAGCGCATTAACCAGGCCCACGATTAGTGATGGCAGTATGATCTGCCAACGCTTCTGAATTTTGGCAGACACCAGGGTGGCCGCCAATCCGCTGAAAATAAGATAAAGCACGATGGTATATTGAGGGCCGGCAAACAAACTGACCAAAATGGCGCCCACCAGGGCAGTGCCAATGGCGGTCAGCTTACCATGATTTAATGAGATGACCATCAAGGGTAAAAACGCAAAGGGAATGAAGTAGATCGGCAACGGGGTAAACAGCAGGCATCCTTTAATAACGACAACGCATAGAATCAACAATGAAATCAGGGGTCGTTGCGGTGGTGCTTTGTGCGATCCGCTGGTCAGCACTTTAGAAAGAAATAAATTATAGAATACGACCATAAATAAAACCGAAAACACCACCCAGGGGGCATTGCGGTAAATTTTTTTCACTTGCTGCTGCTGATAGGCCCTCAGCAACAGTACATTTTCCTCGCTGAATACTTTGCGAAATGGAACCAGAATTTCTCCGGCATCAAATGTAAGGGTTTCAGTCGGATACTGACGATGAATCTCCTCCAGTCGCCGGTCATTTTCTTTTTGGTCGTAGATCAGATTGGGCATCAGAGTGGTCTGTGATATTTTTAAAACAGGATTCAGAATGGATTCATCTACCTGCCAGAAAAGCTCCTGGACTTTTTGCAGCAGCGTCAGTCGGGCTTTCTGAAGAGATGTCAGTTCGTCAACGGCGGTAACCGCCGGTGAGGCAAGTGCGGGGTCCTGTATTTCGATGGTGTTTTTAGCCTTTAAATTTTTGGGATCGTCCAGAATTTTATTTTGAAGAATGGATTCTTCAACGGTTAAAATGCCTTTGAGTAATTTTCTCAAATCCCGGTATTTGAGCACTCTGGACAATGTTTTTGCAGATACGTCCACACCGAATTCGGAGTTGATTATTAACGCCAACTCATCGACGCGATTCCTTTTGCGGGCCTGATAGGCCAATAACTCTTTGGTCAGGAACTGCATTTTTTTCTTGGATGCACTGACACGTTCCGGAACGTAAGTAAAAACGGGGACAAATTGGGATAACGCCTGGATTCGTTTTGAGCTCAGCGCTTTTTTTTGATCAAAAGTAAAAACCTGGCGGGCGCGAATGGTCAGCGAAGCTGTTTTGCCGGATTCGGGTGGTCTAATCGCCAGATAAATGTTTTCCACAAAACAGGCAAAAATCGTCAAGACGATCAACGTCATATTGAGAAGAAATTTCATTAAAAAATTGGACATCAGCGGACTATCCATTCCCTTTACCATTGCATTTGCACATTTCGGTAAGCGCTAACGGCTTTGCGTTATTTGGGCTCTTATCATATAAAGCCGGGCAACCGGAGTCAATCAAATCCGTCTTTGGTCCTTAATTTTTCACCACAAATGCCGATATAACTCATATGGAAGCTGAATTGGCATGCAATCACCTTCGGGGCATATCCATAAGACCCTGTAATTGTATATACTTTGAACGATTCTTGACATTTGACGGTCTTTCTGCGATAATATACTGTAATAACTTGATGATTTTGTCATCCGGGAACGGCCATACCGACCGGCTTGTGGTGCCTTTTCTCTGACAGTCAAGCAGCATACATCTGCAGCGATCAATAACGCGTTATTGGCAAAGTCGGGAAAAATATGAAACGGCTGAGAGCGGATCAACAGGAGGGTTAAAATGCTGGGTAGAACATTTGCCCGTTTTAAAAAACAAAAAAAGAATGATACGCCTGCGGCGGCCTCAGCGAATAAAAAAGGTGGCAGCGGGTCCTCCGGCCAGCTTGCAAAGATTTTAAGCGCTTCGGGAAGGGTCAGCCTGGCTTCTTTGCGGAAGATGGCTCGCGAAGATGAGGCCAATGCGTTTGTAGCTTTTGTGCGGCGCCCTGTGCTCGTGGGCTCTGCGGTCAAAGTCGGTATTATATCCAGTCAATCCGGAATGGCCAGTGATGAACTGAACAGTACCCAAATATTTGAACCTTCCAAAAGCATGGGCAGTTCCATATCCGCCTCGGAAAGCTTAAAACACGCCGTTTACCCACTGGTCAAAGGCGAGTATCCGGCAACACCCCGCGGAAGTTTTTATATCGGGCGCATCAACGGTAATGACATGATAATGCCTGATTATGCGATATCCAAGCGCCACGCCATTATTGATATTGAAGATGGCACCTATTACCTGCGCGATGCCGGGTCCACCAACGGCACCAAAATAAACGGCACCAGACTGGGTAAAAAGCGCGTCAAGCTCAGAGATAAAGATGTTATTGGCTTCGCCCGGTACGAATTTACATTTCTCTATCCGAAATCCCTCTACAAGATGTTGCACGAGGTGACAGGCTAAACGCCAAATTGAATAGGCCGCATTGGACCGATGATGCAGTTTGTCGATCGACTCTCATGCGGGTCATTTTGCGTGTGGTTGGACCTTCAGCTCTGCTTTAACGGCCCGTCCGAATTTTTCAATCAAATACGGCTTTTTTATATATGTCCCGGCACCGATCCGCTGGGCTTCTCTGACCCGATCGGATTCCGAGTATCCACTGGCAATGATGGATCTTTGACCGGGACGAATCTGTAATATTTTTTGATACGTTTCAAGGCCGTCAATGCCCGGGTCCATGATCATATCCAAAACGATTAAATCCACCGTATGATTAACCAGGTATTCGATCGCCGACTCACCGCAGTCCACGGCTGTCACCCGGTATCCCAATTTTTCCAGCATCTCAGAGGCAATTTGTCGCTGCTCGGCGATATCGTCAACGATCAGGATTGATTCCCCATTGCCTTTAATCGCTTCAAAATCGAAAAAATCGGCCGTACGATTCAATTCCTGGCGTGTCACCGGAAAATAGAGGGTAATGGCCGTCCCCGTGCCCTCGCGACTTTTAATATCGATATAGCCTCTGTGGTCTTTGACCGTTCCCCAGACAACGGCCATACCCAGTCCGGTACCGCTGCGGCCCATACTTTTTTTCGTATAAAATGGTTCAAATATGCGCTCTATATCTTCAGGAGAAATACCAATTCCAGTATCTTTTACTGTCAACGTAACGTAATCTCCTTTGCCAATTTCATCAAAAGCGTTCAGCTGTTTGTCCTCATGGCGGTTTTCACTGCGAATGGATATTTTTCCGCCATCAGGCATCGCCTCTGCTGCATTGGAAACCAGATTCATTATTGTTTTAGACAGATGAACCGGCGAGCCCAGTATATTCAACAGATTGGCGTCCAGTTGATGCGACACCTTTACATCAGGATTGTCGAGCAGCAGTCTCTCATATTCTGGGCTAAGCAAGTATTCTGAAACAACACTGTTTAAATTAACCACTTCGGTGGCAGCCACACCTCTACGGGCTAATGTCAAAAGATCCTGCACGATGGCTGCTGCTTTTTCACCGGATTTTTGAATGGTCAATATCGGTTTGACCAGTGGGCTGTCCTCTTCCAAGTCCATTAATATCAGTTCCGGATAGCTGACGATGCCTGATAATATGTTGTTTAGATCATGGGCAACACCACCGGCCAGTGTGCCGATGGCTTCCATTTTTTGGGCGCGCTGTAGCTGGGCCTGCAAATCCTTTTTTTCAATATCAGCCAGCTTCAATTCAGTAATATCGTTGCCGATACACAAAATTTCCCGAAACTGCCCCTGGTCATTAAATATCGGTTTATAGGTCCAGGCAATCCATACCCTTTCTTTGTTTCTGAGTTCGGTCTTATTTTCACTGACCAGCGGTCGATCCGGGTCCTTTTGCAGAACATGGATCCAATTTGCAAAATCCTGACGTGTTGTCCTGCTGTTCGGCCACATAATTTCGGCGGTGTCCCTTTCAATAAACTCGGTTTCGGTATAACCGAAAAAGCGTTGAGCAAATTTATTGGAAAAGGTAATGCGCCCCTGTGTGTTTATCCGCAGGATAATACTATTGGCGGTCTCAACCAACTCACGATACTTATTTTCACTTTGCTCCAGTCTTTTAAATGACATGGCATTCATGATGCTGGTGGCCAGCTGGGATGTTACCCCCATTAAAAGATTTACATCACTTTGGCGCAACGGTGCTTTGGATTTGATGTTGTCGACAGCCAATATACCCAGGTTTTCTTGCTCATAAACGATGGGGACGCATATTACTGATTGACCGCCCATGCGTTTGGCAAATTCGAGGCTTCGCGGTGACAGCGTATCTTCGATTTCGCTGATATCATTTATTAACCGCGGCTTGCCCTCCCGCATCGTCTGCACAAACAAACCCTTTGATCCCGGATTATTTAGATTAAATTCCAGTCGGCTTAAAAATTCTTCTTGTGTCTTTGTATGGCCGTATCCGGCGCTAAATTGTAAATGGGAATTTTTCTCGTTTGCGAGCATGATCATACCGCGATCAAAATGAAGCCTTTTTTCCATAACTTTAGTGACACTATTCAGCAGTTCATCAACAGCCAGAATTTTGGCGGCGATCTGACCGATTTCCTGGATCAGTAAGGTATTATTATAACGGATATTGCTTTCCAGAATATGATCTTCAGCAGCCAATTTCTGGGTTTCAACCGTATGAATCAACTCCTGTTTTTCAAGATATTCCGCATAAAAGGATACCCCGATGGCCACAATAGCAAAAAACATCACTACAATGCTCCAGGTTAACGGAGCCATAAACCACAAAAGCAACAATAAACACGGGGCCGCCAGCAGCAGAAAATAATTGCGAATGCGTTTCCAGATGAGAGAAGGTGTTTTCTCCCACGTAATGACATAACGGCAGTGCTGATGATCATTATGAAAGCATTCAGGATGATCCACCCTGGCAAATTTATCCGTAAACAGCTTAGCGATGGCCTCAAAAGTGCCGGCCCGATTCTCACACTGGTAGGATTTCTCATCAACACCGGGTTTGGGTTTGGAGATGATTTCAACCGAGGTGGGTCCAATTTTTTTTACGCTCACAGCAGCGCCGCGGCTGAGAATAGGATAATATTTTTCGGTTAACAAATATCCTGCCGTGGGACTCATGAGTCCAATCATTAATTGCTTTGCAGCGCCAAATCCCCCGCCGGATGCGGTATATCGGCCCACTTCCTTTGATATCTTTAGATCGCCGGTCTTTCGAACGAGGATTTCGTGAAATCTATCTATTTGCTCCTGGTTAAACCAGTGTGCGGGATCTTCTACCTCGTAGCGGGTCATTTCGGCGTAGTCCAGAACGGCATCAATGATAACATCAGGATAATGCTTGCCGATGAACTCGACATAATTTTTAATCAGGCGACTGCTGTATATAGGTGCTTTATCATTCATGACAGCTTGTTACGCACATCTATTAGAAAGTGCATCGCACCGCAGCGGACACGTTAATATTTTTGGCCTCCGATGCGATCAATTTGATTTTTTATGCGGGCCATTCATATTTTACCTGATTTTGGTCCGGGAATACAAGGCCAAAGAATTATTTGCAATGATTGCAAAAGGATATTGCCCCTGTAGGGTTTCATCCGACGGGGCGCACAATTTTAGATGCCGGCACCAGGTAAACCTGTTTTTGCAGATCCGGCAGCATTTCCTGCAATATCGTTAAGGTAGTTGCATGCGGATGCAGGATGCCCACCGCCTGGCCGTTGTGCCGGGCCACCCGAATGAGTTCTTTTATTTGTTTGCGGATAAAATCCGGGTTTGGATAATGGTCGAGAAAAACATCGCGCTGGGCGAATGGAATCTGAAATAGGCGCGCCGATGGTTCACACAGGGATTCCGCTGTGGTGCGGCTGTCGATAAAATAGAGGCCCCGTTGTTTTAAAACCGAAAATATTTGATATAGCTGGGTCGATTCTGCAGTCAGCCTCGAGCCCATGTGGTTATTGACGCCTTTAACATTCGGCAGCGTGTTGAGATTTTTATCAAGCTGAGTGATCAATTCATCCGCGGACATTGAGGCCAGCAGCGTTCCAGGGCCGGGATCGACGGTGGGATACTCATTTGGCTCCATGGGCAGGTGCAGCATGATTTCCAACCCTTTTGATTCTGCGAGCCGGACGATTTTTTGCTGAAAGGGGCTGTGGGGCAGTATCGAAAATGTCAGGGGCACATTTAACTGGGCAAATTTTTTGGCAATTTGTTTGTCGTAACCCAAATCATCAATGATAAGCGCCACCGATGGTAAGGATTTACCGGTCCGCGGTTTTGGAACGGGTTTTGGAATTTTCTTTTTAGCTGCTGATCTGGCAGGTGGGGGTATCTTTGGGGGATAAATCTCATAGGTCGGTTTTTGCTTTACAACCGGTGCCCTGGCCGGTGGTGCTTTGGGTGCCGTTGACCGCGGTGCGGTGGTTTCAGGCGGGGCCAGGTAATACAGCAATACACCAATTGCGACGACCCCCAGCGCCAGAATGGTCAGGCCGGCCAGCGCTCTAAACAGAGGACTTTTAGCAGAAGATTTTTGGCGTGGCTTTTTTGATCGTCTTTTTTTGCGGGTTGGTTTTCGTTTAACCATTTAAGGTTTTAAAAATGTCATAGCTGTTCAGGATTTCAAGCGCGCGGATCACCTGATTATCGGTCATGAGACGATCGCGCTTCAACGGTCCGACTCTAAACTGCATTTCTTGATTTTCTTCGCTTTTCTTCTCATTTTTTTCAGGTTCGGCTTCAAGATGATTTGCCAGATCTTTTTCCTTTAACAAGCCTTCTTCCTTGGACTCACTCAGATCGACGCGTTTATGCTTTAAAACGATGTCCGGTTCAATTCCCTTTGCCTGAATGGAGCGTCCATTGGGGGTGAAATATCTGGCAATGGTTAATTTTACCCCCGAGCCGTCTCGCAATGTCTCCACGGTCTGCACGGAGCCTTTGCCAAAAGATGTCGTTCCCAGAATCAACGCTCTTTTTTGGTCTTGCAGCGCACCCGCCACGATTTCTGATGCGCTGGCGCTACCGCCGTTAATCAGCACAACCAGCGGATAATTACGGATGTCTGCATCCGGCGTGGCCATATATACCTTTGTATTTTTTTTGTTTCGCCCTTTAATCGATAATATTTTGCCTTCTTCCAAAAAAAGATCGGTCACCTGAATGGCCTGATTCAACAGGCCACCGCCGTTATTTCGCAGATCCAGCACTAGTCCTTTGACAGGAATATTGCCGGATTCCATTTTATTTAAAGCCTTTTCCAGCTCGTCGGTGGTGCTGCCCGAAAATTGTGATAAACGGATGTAGCCATAGCCCGGTTTGAGATCGATGGCTTTAACACTCAGAATCGGAATAACATCCCGTACCAGCTCAAAATCAAGCGGTTCTTTTTCTCCCTGGCGAACGATCGTTACCAAAACCTTGGTGCCTTTGGGGCCGCGCATCATATTGACGGCCTCACGCAAATCTTTCACCTGTTTGCCGTCCACTTTGACAATTCGGTCCTGGGCGATGATTCCGGCTTTATCTGCCGGTGTGTCTTCGATGGGTGAAATCACGGTGACAAACCCATCTCGCATGGTGATATGAATCCCGATACCGGTGAATTTTCCCTTGGTATCAATTTGCAAATCCTCAAATGCTTCCGGCGGCATCAGGGTTGAGTGTGGATCCAGGCTATGAAGCATACCCTGGATCGCTTTTTCAATCAGCTCTTTGGATTCGACCGTATCCACATATTCTTTTTCAATCAATTCAATGACATCGGCGAATATTTTGAGCCCCTCATAGGATTCGTCATTTTTTGCAGCAAGGTCGCCGAAAAATCCGGCTCCGATTGTCCATAAAACCACGGCGCTGACCATGATCATCCAAAGCTTAACTTGATGCATCTTTTTTAATCTCATTTATGTACTCCTTGAAAGTGTTCTCTCACAAACGCACCGTGATCACCAATTTTTTGCCGATCTTGGGCAACAGGCCCGGCAGCTTTACGTGAGATAATCAATCGTTATAATCATTTGGTGTTTTCGAGCAACCCTGCAATTGCTTGATAAGCGACCGCATTTATCACGAAAATAGTTAACCCGTTTCAATCCATTGCATCGGATCCAACGGTTTACCATGGTGTCGGACTTCAAAATACAGTTTTGAACCACTGATAGAGCCTGTATCGCCAACGGTGGCAATTACTTCCCCGGTTTCAACAGAATCCCCGCTGGATTTAAACGCTTCCTGGATATGAGCATAGACCGTATAGTAGTTGTCGCCATGGTCTATGATAATCATGTTTCCGTATCCTTTAAACCAATCGGCATAAAGGACTTTTCCGGTATAAACGGCCTGAATCGGCTCGCCTCTTTCGGTTTGAATCTCAATTCCGCTGCGAAAATTTAACACCTGATAGCGGGTATTTTTAAACTTACCGAAAAGACTTACTATTTTACCCTTTACCGGCGGTTTAAGCAAGCCTTTATATGAGCCAAATGATTCACCGGTCTGATAGTGAGCCGGTACACCCGGACGATCTTCGATCCCTAAATTTTTAATCTTTTTATCTAAATCCAGCGCCGCCTGTTTCAAAGATTCGATAACGGCCAGCTGGGCAGACTTTTCTTTACGCACATAGGCCAGCAATTGGGAGCGTTTCTCACGCTCAGTTGTCATGCGTTTGATGTGTATCTGGTAGTCATCGGCTTGCCGGCGTTTTTTATTTCGATTCGCCTCCAACTGTGAACGCACCATTTCAAATTCCCGCCGGTTATTCATCAGATCATTGACAACCTTTTCGTCCTGGGCCAGGATTTGCTCAATGGCTCTTTTTCGCTGCAGCAGCACTTGCAGATTCTCTGCTGAGGCCAGTACCTGGAATTTCCCCAGGCGGTTCAATTTATACAGTGCAACCAATCGCTTGGCCACATATTGCTCATTAGCCTCTATCTGTTGAGCGAGATCCTCAGCCGCCACCGTTGAATTCGCTATCTTCTTGTTGAGGCGTTTGATTTCGCGGCTGAGGCCGGCAGTCTGTTTGCGAGAGCGATCTAAATTTCGATCTGTCCGGTTTAACAGTTGAATAATATCGCTTTCCTTATGGGTAAACTTCTGAATTTTGGCTCTGCCTTTTTCGATTTCGCGATTGATGTCCTGAGCCTTTTTTTTGTATTCATCAATCGGCGCTTGCGATTCCTGGGCCATTATCCGGGGGCTGGCTGCGAATATCAAAAGGCAGCCCGCCAGCAGACCTAAATTCCGAATTCCCTCGCTCATTTTAAAGATTCGCATACGAACGTTGTGGAAACAGTCGATCATTAGAGATGATATTTACGTTTAATCTGAAAAGGGTATAAATTAATCACGAAAACACGAAATAGAACAAGCACGAAATATTATCCTTTGTGTTTTCGTGTTTTCATTCTTTCGTGCTCTCGTGATAAAAACTTTTGTTGGTTACATTCGATTTCGCTATACTTTCAGATACTGCTTTAGAGAAATGTAAGAGCCAAACCATCCGACCAGCATGCTGAGCAAAATGATAACCCCTACCATCGGCACAGATAAAAATCGAATGGCAATCAGGCCGGAAAAAGAACCCGGCTCGATATTGGATGCCATATACCAGTAGACCGTGAATAAAATGGCCAAACCGATGCCTGCACCCGCGGCACCCTGTATCAGTCCCTGAAAATAAAATGGAATCTTTATAAAGTGCTCTGCCGCGCCTACCAGCCGCATAATCTCAATTTCATCTCTTCTGGAATAGATGACCAGGCGGATGGTATTGGCCACGATAAACACGGCTGCCATAAAAAAAATCCCGCACATGGTATAACCGGCCAGTGTAAACAAATGAAAAATCTGGTTAAAACGTCCGAGCCATTGCTGTCCGTATTCGACTTCCTGAACCGCATCCAGGGCTTCAATTTGAGTGGCCAGGGCCTCTAGTTTTTCCCAGCGCTGAAAATTGGCATTTAATTGGGTTTCAAACGCATCGGGCAGGGGGTTTTTATCCAAATTTTCAAAAAGAGATGTCTGTCGTTTCATCTGAGATTTTAATTGCCGCAGCGCGGCTTCTTTTGAGATGAACCGCACGCTTCGAACACCTTCCAGAGATTTGATTTGACGACCCACATCAGGCATCTCAGACGGCGCGATATCCGGTTTCATGTAGACCATGATCCGCAGCCCTTTCTTCCAGAAATTCATCATATCACTGGTATTGATAAAAAACAGAATAAAGGTGCTGACAATCAGGATGGACAGTGAAATGGTCAACAGGGTAATGAAGTTTAACAACCGGTTGTTGCGAAAGTCTTCAAGGGCTCTTTTAAAAAATAGAATTATCATAATGCTTTTCGATGATGGACGATCCTTCCAATCTCCCCTGTCTTAAATTCAGCACGCGTCCACCGGTTTTGCGAATCAGCGTTTTGTCATGCGTTGCAATTATGACGGTGGCGCCCCGGATGTGAACTCCATGCAGCAATTTCATAATGCTTTCGGAAGAATCGTCATCGAGGCTTCCGGTGGGTTCATCAGCCAGTATGATTTTAGGATCCCCGACAATGGCACGCGCAACAGCAACCCGCTGCTGTTCACCCCCGGACAAACTTGGCGGAAAGGCAGCTTGGCGATCCTCCATACTGACCAATCGAAGCACACCGTTGACTCTTTTTTGAATCAGGCGCCTTTTTTTACCCGCAGCTTCAAGCACCAGCGAAACGTTATCAAAAACGGTTCGGTTGGCGATCAGTTTGTAATCCTGGAAGATAATACCGAATTTTCTGCGCAGTAACGGTATGCGCTGGCGAGGAACGCGGGAGAGATTCATGCCATCGATTAAAACCTGTCCTTCAGATACCGGCTCGGCCAGATACAGGAGCCGGAGCAGAGTGGTTTTTCCCGCTCCGCTGGGACCGGTGAGAAATACAAAATCATTTTTTAAAATATCCAGGGTAATATCGATCAGGGCCTTTTTGGTACCGTAATTGTGATGAACATGAAACATCCGAATAATGGAGCGCTTCGCATCTGCCTCAATCATTCCATCACTTCCTGCCCCATCGCACGGTAAAGGGTGGCTTTTGCAATCTTGAAGTTATAAAGGGCGTTAAAATAATTGTTCAGCGTATCCGACAACAGAGTTTGAGCGATCAGAACCTCGGTTGTAGTGCTCACCTGTTCTTTAAAGCGCTCCTGGTTAATGCGAAAGTTTTCTTTGGCCTGCTCGATGGCTTTTTCGGTGGTGAGGATATTTTTTTCGCTTTCTTTGGTCCGTAAAAATGCCGTTTTCACTTCCAGTTCAATATTATCCAGAATTTGTGAACGGCGGTATTGGGCCTGTGAAAGCCGGTGCAGTTTTTCTCTTACGCTAAAATGGGTGCGACCCCATTCCCAAAAATCCCATTGGGCTGTGGCCCGGACATTCCAATTGGCCGCATCGGAAATGCCGACCCCGCCATCCACTCGGTAATCATCGCCGGTTCTGTTATATTCTCCTCTCAAATTGACCGAAGGAAGATAATCTTTTTTGGCCAGGTTTATCTCTTTTTCAGCAATTTCGACTTCAAGATCCGCAACCATGATTTCGAGCCGGTCTTTTTGGGCCGTTTCCAGACAATAATTGAAATCATGGATAAAGGGCACGTAGTCGAGGAGGTCTTCTAGTTCGACGGCTGCATTCACCGAGCGGCGCATAAGAATGTTGAACTGGGATTTGGCGATCGCCAGGTTGTTTTGGGCCACAGTGAATTCCTGCATGGCATTGGCCAGTGATGCCTGGGACTCCAACAGATCATTGAGCGGAGACATTCCCACCTCATAAAAGTTCTCGGCCACTACTTTTTGTGAGGCGATCTGATTAACGCGCTGTTGGGAAACTTCCAGCAATTTTATAGACTTTAATACCGAGTAAAAGGCATTTTTGGCATCCAGAATTACATCCTGACGGGTGATTTTTTCGCTAAATTCGGCGGCATCGAGACCCAGATCAGCGATCTGATACTGATGAATCAACGAAAATCCCCTGAAAACCGGTTGAGTGAAAGTGGTCACAAAGGTATATTCTTTCTCCGGACGGACGACAAAAGGGGGCCCGGGGCCAATTCCGGTCAGTTCCTGGGTTTGCGGTTTGTTGCGGCGCAGATAGCCATAAGAGGCACTGAGGGTCGGGAAAAACTGTGTCATGCTGGCCCTGCGATTTTGTTCGGCAGCCTTAACTTCTTCCTGGGATTGCTTCAGGTTTAAATTGGCATCCAGTGCCATTTTGATCGTATCTTCTAAAGAAAGTTTTACAGGCGAATCGCCAGCGCCAATAGCCGCCGGTAACAGCAGAATTTGCCCACTGAGCAAACAAAAAAATAGATTCCGCAGAATCCTGTTTTTCATCATCATATTTTTGCCTCTATAGATCAAAATGCTCAGCATGTGTAAGATATGATTTGACCGACCTGGAGTTTGCTGTTACAAATCGCTGTGAGTTCAAGGAGTGCCTTCCCGGGTTTTCCTTGCTCAAAGCCTCCGCTGAATCCCATTAACAGGCTTCTTCCTTTTTGGTGGAGGCTTTTTTATATCCAATCAGAGTTTTAAAATCAATATTTTCCTGGTAGGTTGACGCTGCTGGTGCCAAATATGCTATCAAAAGTTCCGCTCACAAGCAATATGCGTTTTCAAAATTTGAAACGCTCAAATTAGAGGTAATTAGAAGCTGTAAATTCGCAGATAAAGGTGACGGGAATGAAAGCAGAATTAATCAACATGTTGTGTCAGAAGTCTTTTAAATTCAGCCAAAAGCCCATCTATAAGCTGGTGTCTGGCCGGATGAGTCAGTTTTATGTTAATTGCAAACCGGTTACCCTGTGTGCCCGGGGCATGTTTTTAGCAGGTCACCTGATATTTGATTCGATCAAAGATGACAATGTCGCCGCAGTCGGCGGCCTGACGTTTGGTGCCGATCCGCTGGCAGTCGCCACAGCTTTTACTTCCGAATTAAAAAATCGACCGATCAATGCCTTCTCAATTCGTAAAACACGCAAGGATCATGGTATGATTCGCTGGATTGAAGGCGATATCCAGCCGGGTGAACGCGTGGCGATTATCGATGATGTGGCCACCACCGGCGGCTCCACCATCAAGGCCATTGAAAGGGCCCGCGCCGAGGGGCTTGAAGTTGCTAAAGCGGTAATTTTTGTAGATCGACAGGAAGGCGGGCTTCAGAATATCAAACAGCACGTATCGAATGTCTCGAGCATCATCACCCGGGATGAACTGGTCGAGCGGTATCAAATCCTCAAAGTTCAATAATTTGGTCTGATTAAACTGCGTGGTATATTTGGACTTAGGTCGCTAAGATGTAACGGGAGTACTGGAGTATTGGAGTGCTGGAGTAATGGGAACAAGTGGAATGAAGGCAACTGGCTTTACCAACACTCCATTACTCCAATACTCCTCCACTCCATTATTCAAGTATGTAGGTGGCGCTCGCATCTTCGGATTCCCAGGCTGTGACCCGGCTGATGCGGATCGCAGGGTCATCGATTTTGCTTTGAAGTTCAGTGGCTATAAAATAAGCAATATTTTCCGATGATGGTTTTCCGTCAGGCATATACGCTAGCTCATTTAAGAATTTGTGGTCCAATTTTTTGATCACATCCGCCAGATGTGCTTTAATCTCTCCGAAATCCATCAGCACACCACCGGCATTTAGATTGTCTCCAATGACATAGACCTCGACCTTCCAATTGTGACCGTGTAAATTTTCACATTTGGACCCGACCATTGTTAGCTGATGCGCTGCGGCAAAGCGTGTTACGACTTTTAGTTCAAACATTTTACGTCCATCTCAGCTTTTATTATCTTATATTTGACAGACTTTTTCTATTTTGGGTTTCAAATATTGAATTTGGAGTAATGGCGTCCTGTCGATTTTAGATTTTGGAATTCAGAATTTAGATTGCGATTGAAAAAATAGGACGCTAATTAAGTCACCGGGCGGATCTGGTTTTTTATCCGAAATCCAAATTCTAAAATCCCAAATCGACTAGCCGGTCGCTTTATTGGCATCTCCTTTAAGGATATTTTTTATTTTGTGTGAGATCTTTTTTGACTCGAGTTTGGCAAAATCCTTTAGGAGCGCTTCCTGCTTTTTGGTAAGATGGGTTGGTGTCGTTATGGCGACCTGGATGAGCTGGTCACCCCTTCGGGTTGTTCTTAAAGAGGGAATGCCTTCTCCATGAAAATAAAAAATATCACCCGGTTGTGTGCCTTTTGGAATCTTAAGCGTTTTGTCACCATTTAAGGTCGGTACGCTGATCTTATCGCCCAGAGCAGCCTGGACAAAGGAGATCGGGATCTCACAAATAATATCGGTATCCCGCCGTTTGAAAAACGCATGCGGCTCGACATGCAGAAAAACATATAAATCGCCAGGGGGGCCACCGAATACGCCCGCCTCTCCTTCTCCGGTCAGGCGCAACCGTGAGCCGTTGTCGACGCCGGCCGGTATTTTGACCGCTACCGTCTTACGGGCCATTACCTGACCTGCTCCCCGGCATTCTGGACATGGATGCGGAATGATCTGACCATTCCCGCGGCATGTCGGACAGGTGGTGCGGACTGTAAAAAATCCCTGACTGCGGGACACTTGACCGGTGCCGTTGCAATGCCGGCAACTTTCTGGTTCGGTATCTTTCTCGCAGCCATTGCCGCCACAATCGGGGCAGATTTCCCGCTTTTCGATGTCTATCTCTGTTTCGGTTCCAAAAACCGCCTCCATGAACTCAAGGCCGAGATCATAACGTAAATCAGCCCCGGGCCTAGCCCGGCTTCTTGAGCGCCTGCCGGACGAAAAACCAAAAAAATCCTCAAAAATATCACCAAAACTGGAAAATATGTCTTCAAAACCGCCAAAGCCACTAAATCCGGTATTCTCTAAACCGGCATGGCCGTACTGGTCATAGAGTGAACGTTTTTGTGGGTCCCGCAGGACTTCATAGGCTTCAGCAGCTTCTTTGAATTTCTCTTCTGCTTTTTTGTCGTTTGGATTTCTGTCTGGATGGTATTGTAATGCCAGTTTACGATAGGCGGCTTTCAATTCGGTGTTAGATGCGTTTCGGCTGACACTCAGAATTTCGTAATAATCCTGTTTGGTACTCATAAAACCTTCCAATTAAAGTCACGCAAAATTTACAACTGAATGAACTTCAAAACCCCCAATGATATGCTATTTTCACCCATGGAACAATGCAATAATGGGTTTTCAAGGAATCGAATCATTGTCAACACTATCGTTATGCTGGATTTCGTTTTTATTGAATCTTAGCACCAATCGCTGCCATTTTTCCGATAGTCCATCAATCCAGTGTTCCATGCGGGTAAGGGCCCGCAGTTGGACCTAAAGTAATGCAAGTCTGTTTGATGTCAATTTAGCGGTCCGATAATCGTTTGCGGGTGCGTGTGCTGAACAGGAAAATCACAACAGTTAGTGTCATAACGGCTGCTCCCAGCGGAAACGCAGCATTCAGTTGAAATACATCCATCATCAGGCCGCCAATTAAGGATCCGCAGAGCATTCCCAGACTGTGCGCCAGCGTTAAAATGGCCATCACCGATCCCATCGAGTCGGTTTCGTTGCCTTTCAGGACGCCGATGGCCATCAAAGCCGGCACAGCGATACCGCCACCGATACCAAAAAAAATGGAGGCCCACATAAGTCCTGTCAAGTCCGGCACCCATTCAAACGCAAAAATGGCCCCCGCAACGATCAGTCCTCCGGCCGCCACCATCCAGCGTTTTTCGATTTTGTCGGCCAAATAGCCCATGGGCACGTGCAGCGCACCGCTAACGAGCACACCCAGCATGATGAGTATGCCGATGGTTGAGCTCGACGCATCATACTTGATTTTAGCATAAAGTGGCAGAAAGGCCCATATAATTCCGATGCACAGGATATGCGAAAACCTGAAAAGAAAAATACTGGCAATATCCCGCTCGGCAATTAACTTTTTCCAATCGACCGGTGATTTTCCACTGCTCAGGTATTTTTCAGAGTGGGTGGGAGGCAATAAAAAAAGGCTTAAAAAGAATCCAATGAGGGCCAGAAGCCCCATACAGGTAAAAGAGGTTTGTAGACTGAAACGGTCGTGGATGACACCGCCTAAAAAGGGCCCGATGCTCAGCCCGCAGAACATGGACATATTAAACAGCCCCATGGTGAAACCTTCATTTCCAGGCGGTGTAATATCTCCGATGTAAGCCTGTATAATGGGCATCAGCATGGCCGAAGCAATTCCCTGAAGAAACCGCAGGGAGATCAGCGCATGGATATCTTTGAAAACAATAAAACCCAATGAAATGGCCGCATAGGCCAGCAGTGCAGGCACAATCAATGGCTTGCGCCCCTTGCGGTCTGAAAGCCGGCCAAAATAAGGCAGAAAAAATGTTCGCGCCAGAGAAAAAGAGCCGAAAATCATACCGATGTAAAGGCCGCTGGCCCCCAGCTCATGGGCGTAAATCGGAAGCAGTGGTATCACAATGCCGACACCGGTAACGGTCGCAAATATCGAAAAAAAAAGGGTTGCAAATATTTTTTTATCGCCCGGGTTCATCGTTCCGTTCACTTCGCTTGCTTCTGGCTATTCGAGTTGCGCGTTGCGAGTTGGTGAGAATGGGTAGCTCGTCATCTGTTTTCGACGCGAATGCTCGCCATTTGTGAATTAAAGCTCAATTAGAAAGCAACCGAGGACGAGTACGAGTACGATAAAGTGCATAAGCTTTCGTCCTCGTCCTCGTCCTCGAGAACCCAAACCACCCAATTTCCGCAACTCGTAACCCGTAACGCGCAACCCGCAGCCAGGACTTACCAACCCAAGATGATCGCCACGATACCCACCAGCCAGCAATAAGGTGCGAACAGATGCAGGCCTCCTTTTTTGACGACCTGCAGCAATGCTCTTAAAGCCGCATAACCCACAATTGCTGCCGTGACGGCACCCACCAGTGGAATTTTGATGGATAAGTCGGTTTCGTGTAAACTATCCTTGAGGCTCAACAATCCGGCCCCGACGATAGCCGGTATAGAAAGCAAAAAAGAATAGCGGGCCGCCGTTTCTCGCTCGATACCCAGCAAAAGCCCGATGCTGATCGTTGCGCCCGATCGTGAAATACCGGGGATAATGGCCAAACCCTGCACAATGCCGATGAGAAATGCGTTTTTAAGATTCAGGCGGTCGATAACGGGCTGACGGGCGGGTTTAATTGTCCAACGGGTCAGCCATAACAGCAAGCCGGTCAGCATCAACATAAAACCGACGATCAGAACCGATGAAAACAGGCGATCCGCAATTCCGCTAAATGCCAATCCCAGTAAGGCAGTCGGGATGAATCCGATGACGATCAGTACCGCCATTTTTAATTCAGGATCGGATTCAATTGCCGATACCGCACGATCTTTATTCCCTGCCACGGCAATGAGCCGCGGCAGCGCCAAAACAATATTTTTGATTTCACGGCGAAAGACGACAATGACGGCCACCAGTGTCCCCAGGTGGACGCTTACATCAAATAAAATTTCGGCCTCCTTGAGGCCAAGCACATGTTGCAGCAGCACCAGATGGCCGGAACTGCTGACCGGTAAAAATTCGGTCAAACCCTGAATAATGCCCAGTATGATCGCCTGCACAAAGTTCATATGCTTCCGTTTGCATATCGATTGCCGCTAACAACGGCCGTCTTTAACCGCATACAACCCCTAATTTACGCCAAAGGGCATGGCGCATGGAGCATGGCGATATCACATGAATCGAAATATTGTTGATTCAAAACGCCATACCCTATGGGCCATGCCCTTTGGCCGGTCATCGTTGACTATCATAGTACCAGCTTCTGTACTTAGCTACAAGATAACTTTACCGGTATTTTTCGTGTCGTACCCCCCAAGTGCTTGTATGTGTTGCTTAAAGCCGTGGCTGTTGATGATTTCAAACAGGATCTGAAATGCATCGGTTTTGAAAAATTCCGGCAGGACGACCAGGTCGTATTGTTCGGTGACCACCGGAATGAAATCCAAATCCAGGGCTTTGGCGGCCGCATAGATTCCCAAACCGGCATCTGCAGCGCCGCTCAGCACCGATACGGCCACAGCCATGTGGGTAAACTCTTCGTTTTGATAGCCGTTAATGTCAGCGGCGCTGGTGTCTGTCTGCTTTAATTTATAGTCCAGCAAAATACGCGTACCGGACCCGATTTGGCGATTGATAAAGTTGACTTCTTTGCGACTCAGATCAGCAACTCCGCCGATCTGTTTGGGATTGCCCTTTTTTACAATCAGGCCCTGATCGCGCTGCACCAGGTGAACCAGCTTAACGGTCGTTTCCGGCAGATGCTTCTTAAGGTAAGATATATTATAGGATCCATCTTCAGTATCCAGAAGATGGGTACCCGCCAGATGGCATACGCCGCGCTTAATGGCCATCAGACCTCCCATACTGCCGACATGGCTGGATGAAAGGGTGAATTCGCTGCTGGCGGCTTTGAGCTGATCGGCAAGAACATCCAGGGAATTGTCATGGCTACCCACGATGACGACGGTTTTTCGGATTGCCGGCAGCGGACGTAGCAGTTCCGCCGAAACCGTTTCTGAATCGTTGATGCCTTCGACGTGGTTGGGTATTCGAATGATGCCGTCGGCTTCGGTGATGGATGTAATGGTGCCCGCGCCTCTGGGTAGCGGGGTCGCCACCATGCGGCCGCGCACCTCTCCCATTTTGACACGCAAAAATTCCTCCACCCCGAGTTTGGAAGCAATCTTTTTCGTCGGCCGGACATCGACGGTTTCCCGTGGCGTCGCAGGCTGTCCAAGAAAAGCCTGCAGCAGCGGTTGCACAAATTGTTCAAAAGCAATAATGGCCGAAACCGGGTAGCCCGGAATGCCAAAGACCGGTTTGGTTGAAACCGATCCGATTACAACCGGCTTGCCGGGCATGATGGTTACGCCGTGAACGTGTATTTTGCCCAATTCGACAATGGCGGTTTTGGCAAAATCCTCGGAGCCGGCTGAGGACCCGCCGAGCACCAAAATCATTTGATAATCCGCATCTGCGGCGGCTGTGATGGCCGCTTTAATCTTGCTGGTATCATCCACAACCATATCGTGGCGCCGAAAAGTCCCGCCAAATTTTTCAATCAGCTTACCCAGTACGAACGAATTGGTTTCCAGTACCTGCCCGGGCTGAAACGTTTTAAGCTCGATTTGACGCCAGTCCACCAGCTCCGACCCGGTGGGGATAATCAGCACCTTTGGCCGGGTTTTAACCGCAACCGTAAACACCCCGCCGGATAACAGGGCGCCCACGCAATAAGGTGTGACCACATGGTTCCGGGGAAAAAGCAGTTCAGTGGCAACAATGTCTTCTCCGACTCTGCGAACGTTTTGCCAGGGAAATACGGGTGCTTCGATTTCGACGCGGTTTTCATCGAGTGCATTGACATCCTCGACCATGATGACCGCATTGGTGTCTGGCGGCAGGACATGGCCGGTATTGACATAAAATGTTTCTTGCCCGACGTTTAGCGTTCTGGGCGCCGCGGCGCTGGCGCCAAAGCTGATTTCGGCGTTTACGGCCAGACCGTCCATTGCGGCCAGATGAAAATTGGGGGATGACAGCCGGGCATGAACCGGCCCGGCCAGAACCCGACCGACGGCATCCGGCACCGGGAGTTCTTCGCTTGCAAGCGGAGGCAATTTGGAAAATGCTTTAAATAGAATGTCCCGGGCTTCCGCCAGGGTTTTCATCTTCAGGTAGACGTTACGCTTAAAGTTCATATGGGAATCCTAATAGTTGGTTCATGGTAAGTTTCATTCTCGGTGCTTTTACCAGCCGTTTAATTCGTTTCATTGGTTGAATTGGTTCGATTGGTTACAAGCTCATTGCTCAGCTGGTAACCAATAAAACCAATAGAACCAATAGACCCAATTTAACTATTGATAAATTTGCTGAAGCTGCATTATTTTTAAATCCGCAGGCCCAGAGATCACTACTAAATTGGTATAACCTCCACTTCAGCACCCTTTTCCAGCCCTTCGGTGTTGATATCGATTTGAATCAGGCCGTTGGCATTGACCATGGTGCTGATCAATCCGGATTTTCCCAATACCGGGTCCGCCCACAACCCGTCATCCTCTTTTCGCAGTCCGACCCGAATAAAATCCACCCGGCCCTGCTTCGACGCCACATTTCGGCTCAACTTGGCCTGCAGTCGCTGCACACCGCCTTCTGTAGCTGAACGCCCGCCCAGATGGTCAACAAAGGGTTTGACGACCATTAAAAATACAATCATGGCGGAGACAACATGCCCGGGCATTCCCCACAACGACTTGTTATTGACGCTGGCCAGAATAGTGGGTTTGCCGGGACTGATGGATATGCCGTGGACCAGAATTTTTGCATCCCGCAAGGCCGAAAGCACATCAACCGTATAGTCACGGCTGCCCACCGAACTGCCGCCGGAAATTAAAACCATCTGGCACTGGTCAAGCGCCAGCTTGCATTTTTCCAGCAGCATCTCGAAATTATCCTTTACGATTCCGTATGATCTGGCGACCGCACCGGCCGCTTTGATCAGGCCCGCAAGCGTATAGCTGTTGATATCGCGGATTTGTCCCCTGCGCGGCTTTTCGGTGATGGGTATAATTTCGTCACCGGTGGAGATAATGCCGATTACCGGTTTCTGGTAAACGGCTATCTGCTGCCTTCCCAGCGCGGCCAGCAGCCCTGCCTCCTGCGGACGTATGATCTGCCCTTTGTTCAGCACAGCCGCATGTTTTTCAATATCTTCGCCGACGGCGATCATATTCTGGCCGGGAGCCACACTGCGATAAACTTCAATGGTGGTGTCATCGATGATTTCGGTGTGTTCAATCATCACCACACTATCAGCGCCCCGGGGGACCATTCCGCCGGTTGCGATTCTGGCGGCTTCTCCGGGGGCAATTTCAAATTCCGGCGATTGCCCCATGAGGATGTTACCGGTGATTGTCAGATAAGCCGGATTGCCTTCGCTGGCGCCAAAAGTGGAAGCACCCTGGACCGCATAGCCATCTACAATTGTGCGCGCAAAATCCGGTAAATCTTCTTCAGCAACGATATCTTCAGCCAAAATCCTGCCGATCGCATCTGTCAGGTCAGCCTTCTCCACGCTGACCCGCTCAAATGCGTTACGATAGTTGAATACGGTTTCTAAGTCTGTGACCTTGAAGAATTCTTTCATTGATTCGTCCGTCCGTTTCGATGCTCTGAAAGATAAAATCTTATTATTAGCATACCGTGTTTCGCAATTCAATTGGTCAAATTTTCCTGTCATTTATTTCCGATAGCGAGTTTATCTCCCTTCTTGCAAATGGATTAAATAAAAGGTTATAATCGCCCGGAAACTAATTTTGACCTGGCAAAACCCACTAATCAAAAACATGATCAAATCTTATGCCTGAAACAGATGAATTGTCAGCTGCTGTGCCGCGGGCTGAAAAGCCGGAATTTCTAACTGAACAGCGATTCGAAACGCTCGAGTTGCCTGAGCCCTTATTAAAGGCTTTAAATGCTGCCGGTTTTGAGTACTGCACGCCGATCCAGGAACAAACGCTACCGATATCATTGAGCGGTCGAGATGTTGCCGGTCAGGCACAGACGGGCACAGGTAAAACAGCGGCGTTTCTGGTCACGGTCATTACCCGTCTGTTAATGCTCTCCGATCGCGATCCCCTTTTGCCGTCGGCTCTGATTATCGCTCCCACCCGGGAACTTTCCCATCAAATCGTCGAGGAGGCCCGCACCCTCTGTCGACACAGCGATTTAAAGATCGCTGAGGTTGTCGGCGGTGTTGATTACAAACGCCAGGCCCAGATGTTGCGACGCGGCGTTGATATCGTCATCTGCACCCCCGGGCGCATCATTGATTACTATAAACAGGGTATTTTCAAAACGGAAGACATTAAAATTTTAGTGATCGATGAAGCGGATCGATTGTTTGATCTGGGATTCACCAAAGACATGCGCTATCTGCTCCGCAAACTGCCCCTTTACGATAAACGGCAATCCATGCTCTTTTCAGCCACGCTTTCATATCGGGTAATGGAACTCACTTACGAATACATGAATTTGCCCGAGTTCATTTCGGTCACCCCCCAGACCATAACGGTTGAAGGAATCGACCAGCAGCTGTTTCACGTCGGAACTGAAAAGAAACTGGAACTCCTGCTGGGCTTGCTGAGCAGAGAAGAATGGAATCGGATGCTCATTTTTGTAAATACCAAGGTCGGGGTCGATTGGGTAACCCGCAAACTGAAAGGCAATGGCTGGCCGGCGGAAAGAATCACCGGTGATTTGCCCCAGCGTAAGCGATTCCGGTTAATGGAGCAATTCAAAAATGGCAAGATCAAAATCCTGGTCGCCACCGATGTTGCCTCGCGTGGCATCCATGTTGAAGATATCAGCCATGTGATCAACTATGACCTTCCCCAGGATTCTGAAAATTATGTGCACCGCATCGGCCGTACCGCCCGGGCAGGCAAGACCGGCAAAGCCGTTGCGCTGGCCTGTGAAGACTACGTATATCACCTGGAGCCTTTGGAGGAAATGCTGGGGTACAAAATTCCCGTTGTCTGGCCCGGAAACGATTGGTATGTTGCTGATAAATCAAAACCCATCACCCCTGAGCGCAGATCGCGCATCCGAAGATCCGGCCGCAAGCGCAGTCAGCACCGGGCAAACAGGCGCACTCAGGCACCGGCTGCCTCAACTAAAGCCAAAGCGCGTTCCCATCCGGGTGCATTATTTGGTTTTGGCCCCAAATCTCCCAAAGGCACTGACGCCAAAAAAAAGGGGGATTCAGAAGCGCTGACTCCCGAAAAGCAAGCCCGACGAAAAAAGAAGGGGGATTCAGAGGCGCCGACTCCCAAAAGGCTAGCCCGACGTAAAAAAAAGGGTCCGTCCCGGGCAGCTAAAAAATCCAAGTCCGCCAAGCCTGCCAGTCAACGCTGAAGTTCTGCTTTATTTCTGCCTGAGCGGATGTTCGCCCCGGATGATAAACTGATGCACCGACCGCAGTTTTCTTCCTTGCTAAAGTCCAACTTTTTACTTAATTTATCTGCCATGGGCCATGTATTTGATTTTAAAGATGCTCTCGCCTATGAGCGATGGCTAAAGAAACCCGAAAGCCAAGCCGCTTTCGAGCTTGAAACCCGGCTGATGCAAACGTTGCTCAAGCCCATGCGGGGCGAATCGGTACTGGATATCGGGTGCGGAACCGGTGCATGCCTGCAGGCTTTTTTGGATATGGGATTGCAGGTGACCGGCCTGGATCCCTCTACCTATATGCTGGATATCGCCGCCCGCAACATCGATCAGCGTGCCGACCTGTATCAGGGTTATGCCGAAGATTTACCTTTCGATGACAATTCTTTCAATTACGTCTGTTTATTTACGACTCTGGAATTTGTCGATAACCCTCAAAAAACACTGGAAGAAGCCTGTCGGGTGGCCAAAGATCGTATATTTATCGGAGTGCTGAATCGTTATGCCATCAAGGGAATTCAGCGGCGTGTCAAAGGTATGTTTACCGCCACTATTTTTAACCATGCACAATTTTTCAGTGTCTGGGAATTGAAACAGCGCTTTCGTAAAATCGTCGGCCACACGCCCATATCCTGGCGAACCGTATGCCAGCTACCCTCCCAGTCGGGCAAAATTGCCATCAGCCTGGAGCAGTCTAAAATTATTCAACGCTGTCCGTTTGGTGCGTTTGCCGGAATGGTTGTTTCCCTGGTTCCGAAATTCAGGACCCGCCCGTTGACCATGCGATACCACGCCGGAAATTCGGGTGGAGCGATAACATGATCACCCTGGCGTGATTTGGGAATTTAGAATTCAGATTCTACGGCAGAAAGACCGAAATCGATGGAAGCTTACCTGTATGAACCGTTAGACGATAAAAACGTCAAATGCAATTTATGCAACCATCGCTGTGTGATAAAAGGCGGCCGCCGGGGTCTGTGCAGTGTGCGCGAAAATAAAGCCGGCAAGCTGCAAACGCTGGTATATGGCAAACTGATTGCCCGGCACGTGGATCCCATCGAAAAAAAACCTTTGTTTCACTTTTTGCCGGGGACCCTTTCGTATTCGATCGCCACTGTCGGTTGCAATTTCCGCTGCCGGTTTTGTCAGAACGCCGATATTGCGCAGATGCCGACAGATCATAAAGGCCGGATCATGGGTGATACTGTTACCGCCCAGCAGGTGGTTGATGATGCCGCCAGATCCGGTTGCAGCAGTATTGCTTATACTTACACCGAGCCGACTGTGTTTTTCGAATTCGCCTATGATAGCGCCAAAATGGCCCATGCGCGCGGAATCCGTAATGTTTTTGTCACCAACGGATATATGACCGCCGAAGCCCTTGAGATGATCAATCCCTATCTGGATGCCGCCAATGTGGACCTGAAAGCCTTCACGGACGAATACTACAAGGATTTGTGCGGCGCCCGCCTGGCCCATGTACAGGAAACGTTGCGGCAGATGAAAGCGTTAGGAATTTTTGTCGAAGTCACCACCTTGATTGTGACGGGCCTCAACGATGACGCTTCCGAGTTGCAACAACTGGCTGAATTCATTGCCCGGGACCTGGGTGCCGACACGCCCTGGCATATCAGCCGGTTTCACCCGACATACAAGCTCACCGATCGTCCGGCTACGCCGCTGGAAACCCTTTCGCGCGCACGCGAGATCGGGCGGCAGGCCGGGCTCAAATACGTGTACACCGGAAATGTGCCCGGCAATGAGGGCGAAAATACCTTCTGTCCCGGCTGCGGTCAACAGGTTATCGAACGCTGGGGATTTCAGGTGGGCGCACTACGGATCGAGGACGGCGCCTGTGCCCATTGTGGCGAAGCAATTGATGGTGTCTGGAAATAAATAATTTTAGTCACATCTTCAATATTTCATTTTAGATGCCAACTGACGTTGTTTTTTTTCTTGCAGATCCATTCTATCCTATTGTCTTGGTTGTATCCTAAATTAATGCAATATTTTAAATCTTGACTCTAAATATTCATTTTCCTATAGTCGCATATTTAAAGTCGTTGTCAAAAAAACGTTCCGATTGCAGGACGTTTTTTTGCTACAACACTTATGCCGCCATCCTTTTTTTCAAAACATTATAATGACAAGCGGTATAATCCAGATTCATTTCACAGCAGCTGTATTTAGTAAGGTAGATCCACATCATGAATGCACTTCAGCAATTGAGCCGCTGGATTGACACCCTCAACCAATGGGTCGGTCGCGGCGTTGCCTGGGTAACGCTTGGGTTGGTTCTGGTGGTATTTGTCGATGTGGTCATGCGTTATCTTTTCAATACGAGTTTCGTTTTTACCCAGGAACTGGAATGGCACCTGTTCGGTTTCATATTTCTGATGGGAGCCGGTTACACCCTGCTGCACGATGGTCACGTGCGAGTGGATATCATTTACCAGCGGGTCGGATTCAAATCGCGGGCTTGGATCAATCTTATGGGCGTTATTCTGTTTTTGATACCCGGTTGTATCATGGTGATTACCACGTCCTGGAAATTTGCCATGACCGCATTTACGATCTTGGAGGGCTCACCGGATCCCGGCGGCATCCCCTTCAGGTTTGTGCTCAAAGCCTGTTTGCCGGTCGGATTTTCACTCCTGCTGTTGCAGGGGATTTCTCTGGGTATCCATAGTCTGATGCAGATTCTGGGGATAGAGACAGCCAAGGAGACGCAATCCTGATGGAATATCTCGCCGCCTGGATGTTTTTAGCATTGACCATTTTGCTGATGGGCGGATTTCCGGTTACCTTCACCCTGCTGGGCACTGCGCTGACGTTCGGATTGATCGGTTTTGGGTGGGATTTTTTTAACTTGTTGCCCCTGCGGATCTGGGGCCGGATGACCAACGTCACACTGGCGGCAGTTCCTTTGTTTGTCTTCATGGGCGTTATGCTGGAACGCTCCGGTCTGGCCGAAGAATTGCTGGATACCATGGGACTGCTTTTCGGGCGCCTGCGGGGTGGGTTGGCGATTTCAGTGGTCGTCGTCGGTGCCCTGCTGGGTGCTTCCACCGGAATTGTGGGTGCGACAGTGGTGACCATGGGGCTGCTGGCCGTGCCGACCATGCTAAGGCGCGGCTACCAAAAAGAATTGGCCACCGGCACGGTATCGGCCTCCGGAACGTTGGGGCAGATCATCCCGCCCAGTATCGTGCTGGTGCTCATCGGCGATATCGTCGGCGTTTCGGTCGGCGAGCTTTTTATCGGTGCGGTCTTGCCGGGCTTGCTGCTGGTCGGTCTTTTCATTGTCTATATCCTCATCGCAGCTTTTTTGCGACCTGGGATCGCACCTGCCATTTCAAAAGAAGAATTGGCGGCGATCAGTCCTCGTCAGCTTTTTGCTCAGGTGGGTCGGGCGCTGTTTCCACCCTTATTTTTAATGGTGGCCGTGCTGGGCTCCATCTTTGCCGGTATCGCATCTCCGACCGAAGCAGCAGCTGTCGGTGCGGTGGGCTCCACCTTCCTGACGATCGTTAATCGTAAATTTAATATGAAAATTTTGCGCGAGGTGATGCACACCACCGTGCGTCTGACCTGCATGGTCTTCATTATTTTATGCGGGGCGGCTGCTTTCGGCCTGGTTTTCCGGGGCCTAGGCGGCGATGAGATCGTCAGGGGATTCTTAGGCGGAATAGCCGATCAATACAGTCAAGGGGCGGTTCTGGCCATTGTGATGCTTTTGATCTTTTTCATCGGGTTTTTTCTGGATTTTATCGAAATTACCTTTATTCACGTACCGGTTTTAGCACCGATTATGATCGACTTCGGATACGATCCGGTCTGGTTCTGCATTTTGCTGGCCGTCAACCTGCAAACTTCGTTTTTAACGCCACCTTTTGGATTTTCGTTGTTCTATTTAAAAGCGGTGACGCCGCCCGAAGTCACCACCGGCCATATTTACAGGGGAATCATTCCGTTTGTCCTTTTTCAACTCATCGGACTGGGAATTGTTGTTTTCTTCCCAAAACTGGCCACCTGGCTGCCCAGACTTGTATTTGGACCCTGACAGGAACTGGGTATTGAAAATAAACCTTGACTAATGAACAGGATAATTTAACTGTGGCAATATTTAGGGGTTAATGGACAGGCACTGGAAGGTTGATGCAAGGAATTCAGAAGCGTTACGCATCCTGGCGGTGGCTTGTGATTTCAGCACACCTAAATGCGCAATTTCATCTCAACTGGAGAAGGAGGTTTTTCATGAAACGACGCGATTTTTTAAAAAAAGCAGGTCTGGGCGCAGCCGCGGTTGCCGCGACAACCGTAAATGCCCCCGCAGTTTTGGCTCAAAAAAAATACCGCTGGAAGATGGTTACCACCTGGCCCCCCAAGCTCCCGGTACTGCAGGAAGGTTGTGAGCGTCTGGCAAAACGGGTGAATGAGATGTCCGACGGGCGCCTGACCGTCCAGGTATTTGCAGGCGGCGAGCTGGTTCCACCGCTGGAAAGCTTTCAGGCAGTTTCCGACGGCACCGTTGAGGCCGGCAGCGGTGCTTCCTATTACTGGGCCGGCAAAGAACCCGCAACCCAGTGGTTTGCGGCCGTGCCTTTCGGCATGAATGCTCAGGGTATGGGCGCCTGGTTTCACGGCGGGGACGGCCTCAAGCTCTGGGAGGAAACCTATGCCCCCTTTAACCTGATTCCCCGTCCCGGCGGCTCCACCGGTGTTCAGATGGGCGGCTGGTTCAACAAAAAGATCAATACGATTGCGGATTACAAGGGTTTGAAAATGCGCATCCCGGGCCTGGGCGGCAAGGTCGTCGCCAAAGCCGGTGGCACGGTGGTGCTGCTGCCCGGCGGTGAAATCTTCACCTCCCTTGAGCGCGGTGTTATCGATGCCACCGAATGGGTGGGCCCCCTGCATGACCTGCGGATGGGATTTTATCAGGCTGCCAAATATTACTATTATCCCGGGTGGCACGAACCGGGAACCTACCTGGAATACTTTTTCAATAAAAAGGCCTATGAAGGCTTGCCCAAAGACCTGCAGCACATTCTGAATGCGGCCTGTATGGAAAACGAACAATGGACGCTGACCCAGTTTGACGCTCAGAATGGTGCGGCCCTGCAGACGCTGATCAACAAACACAAAGTCGAGGTGATCCAGTTTCCGGATGAAGTTCTGGCGGCATTGCGGAAAATGGCCGTCGACGTGGTGCAGGAAGAAGCCGCCAAGAGCCCCATGGCCAAAAAGGTCGCCGAATCTTTTGCGAAATTCCAGAAGGTTGTCGGCACCTGGGGCAGCGTATCCGAGCGGGCCTATTTTAATGTTATTCAACAGGCGATGTCGCTCAAAGGATAGGCCAAAATGTAAACGGGTTTAACCCGGTATACATTCTGTCAACAAACAAACGCCAGCCGGTTTTCGTTATCCGGTTGGCGTTTGGTATTTTGGGTAGCCGTGTTTACTCCTCCCGTTCTTTTTGTTTGATGCTTTTGTCGATCGCCTGCACCGCCAGCAATGAAATGAGTGCCACGGCCGCCCCGCCCAAAAACGGAATGCGATAATCCACAATCCACAGAAAGCCCCCCAGCGCCGGCAGAAAAACAGCGGCGATATGATTGATCGTAAAGCCCACAGCCATACTGGGGGCAATATCCCGCGGATCGCCGACTTTCTGGAAATAGGTTCGAATGGCAATCGCAAAATTGAAGAAGATATGATCCAGAATATAAAGCAGCGCTACTACCCACTTAGAATCGGTCAAAGCGTAGGCAACGAAGATCAAAATCAGGCTGGCGTATTCCAGGGACAAAACCTTGCGCTCGCCAAACCGGATAATGCTTTTTCCGATCAGGGGGCTCAGATAATAGTTGATGAGGTTGTTGATCACAAACAGGAGAGTGACTTCCTGAACAGAGTACTGAAATTTTTGCACCATCAGCAGAACTGAAAAAGCAATGAAAATCTGTCGTCGCGCGCCGGCCATGAAGGTCAAAAAATAAAACAGCCCGTATTTTTTGCGAAACACCATTTTTTTGTGCTGGGGAATCAGGTCCTGCTGCTCCGGTTTGCGGGTCAGGGCCCAGGCGGATGCGGCCATGATCAATACGCCGATGAGCAGATAGATTTGTGGAAAGCTGAAGAAAAAGGCCAGAAAGTAAATGGCCAGTCCCACCGCAATGGCCGCAGCGGCGGCATAGCTGCGCTGTTTGCCAAATACCCATGGGGAGGTATTGGCATCAAAATATTGCAGCGTCAGAGACATATTGGTGGTTTCATAATAATGGAAACCGAAGCTCATCAGCAGGGTGGTCAATATAAGCCCGGCAAAACTGGGTAGCAAGCCGGTAATGGCCAGTCCAAAGCCCATTATCAGAATCGATAAGGCCGATAGCCGATGCTCACGGATGATCATGATGACATAAACCGCCAGCAGGGCCAAAAATCCGGGGATCTCGCGCACCGATTGAATGACGCCGATATGATCTCCGTCCAGTCCGGCAAGGTCCACTGCAAAATTGTTGAACAGCGTCTGCCAGGTCTGCAATCCAATGGTGGAGCAGATGGTCAGCACTGCCAGATACCCGAACATCGGGTTATTTTTTATTTCTTTTGCGGATTTCATTCGACTCCGGTGACAAGGTCGCGGTTGAAAATAGTTGGCCTGATTATTGCTCTATATAACTACATGTAAAGCCTTAAAGGAAACATCCCGATACGATAATTTTTGAAAACCTAGTGTTTTGGCGCCTTTGCAGGCTATCGGGTTGACAACATGCTGGCAGCCGCCATGGTTGTGCTGGGGCTTTGTGATCGTCTGTCCGCTTGCCCGTTCATTGTTATAAACCCAAGTTTTATAAATAATTTTAAACTATTATGCAGTTTCTTCTTGACGGAAAACAGCCGGGTTCAAAATTTTGAACCTCATCCAATAATAAATAAACGGTTTAAAAACAATAGGTTTTTTAATTTAATGGTATTTTCGGTTAAAAATTATGAACCCAAATGCCATTAAATCCTGACACCGACAATAATCAGGTCGGAGAGATCATAAGTTTTTTAAAATCATAAACATTTGAAATATATACTAAATATATTAAAACGATATAATTGAGCGAATTGGGTCTATTTTTGGCAAGGGTTTTGCAAGACCTTTATGTGCAGCCTAATAATTTCTTCATCTGTTCTCCTCCTTAACGGCTAATCAGAAATAACTGGTTAGCCGTTATTTTTTGTTTGAATTTTAATGAGCTTTCCCATAACAATACCCCCTTGCCGGAATAACGAAATTTAACGCTTCGGAGCGCTCAGTTGAAGATCATCGACGTTCATACCCATGTTTTCCCTCAAGAAATCCGCACTCGGCGGGAAGATTTTTTTGCAAAAGAGCCCGCATTTAAAAAGCTGTATCAATCGCCAAAATCCCGGCTGATCGGCGCCAAGGACATGCTGACCGCAATGGATGATAACCAGGTGGGAAAATCCGTTATTTTTGGATTCCCCTGGAAAAATGAAAGCCTTTATAAGATACACAACGATTACATCAGCCAGATGGTTAAGCGATACCCGGATCGTTTTATAGGTCTGGGGTGTTTTGACCCCTTTTGCAAAGGCGCCGCAGCGGAAACGCAGCGTTGTTTAGAGCAGGGCGAATTATCCGGCATCGGCGAGCTGGCCTTTTATCAGAGCGGAATTGATCAATCTGCACTGGACCGACTGCAGCCGGTCATGGCGATTTGCAAAGATCTGAATCTGCCGATTCTGATTCACACCAATGAGCCCGTCGGGCATACCTATCCCGGGAAAACCCCCAATACCCTGGCCCAAATCTATCAATTGTTGGATACCTTTGCGCAAAACAAAATTGTTCTGGCCCACTGGGGCGGCGGGTTGTTTTTTTACAGCCTTCTGAAAAAGGAAGTCAAACAGCGCTTAAAGCATGTCTATTTTGATACGGCCGCTTCGCCTTATTTATACGATCCGAAGGTATATCGCCTGGCAATTGAATTGATCGGGATGGAAAAAATTCTGTTTGGCAGTGACTATCCGCTCCTGCCGCCGGCAAGCTATATTGATGAAATGCAGGCCGCCGGTTTGTCAAACGCGGAGATGGAACAAATCTGTGGCCTTAATGCGGCTAAGCTTTTTAATTTGACTGCTTAAGCTTTTGATATTTTTTAATAGCCACAGACCCACACAGACCCACACAGACGAGCACAGACTTTTTTTTACCGCAGACATTTTTGCCGCGCGACCTGCGCGGCAAAAAACACGTCAATCGCTGCGCGATTAAAAAGTCTGCGCAAGTCTGCGCAAGTCTGCGTATGTCTCGCGGTTAAAAAAGTTCGTGTAGGTCTGTGGCTAAATCTTTTTGTTACATTTTTTCGGAGAAGATTGATGCGCAAGTACACGGTTGCTGTCGTGAAGTATGAAAAACCACTCGAATCGGTACGCCAAGCAGTTGATCTATGCGCCGGCCTGGAGCACATGCCGGCTGGAGCCCGGGTGTTCATCAAACCCAATATCGTATTCTGGACCCGGGCCGTTGCCTTTCCCAAGTGGG